>CAIKWU010000059.1 GCA_903831155.1 uncultured Planctomycetaceae bacterium
AGCGGCTGGTCGCGGGCCTACTCCCGCGAGCAGGCGGCGTTTCCGGTGCACGCGCTCGTGCGGCAGAAGTATTGGCCGCCGGTGGGCCGCGTGGACAACGTCCACGGCGACCGCAACCTGTTCTGCAGCTGCGTGCCGGTGTCGGCCTGGGCGGAGTAGCGGGTCGCCGCGCGGGTTTCACGCGCGGCTGATTCGTCCCAGCGTGCGCCCGTTTCGTCCCAGGCGTGCCCGATTCGTCCCTGCCGGTGCCCGATTCGTCCCAAATTGCGCATTTCGTTTTTTTTACGCATGATTCGCGTATGGTTTTGAGAGATCGAGGCTCGACTCGATCGAGGGCGGGGTGTCGTCATACGTCCCCGATTCGCACACCAGAACTGAACCCGAGCGGAAGCTGTTCCATCCAGGAGACGATGCGATGACAAAGATCCTCACGACTCTCGCCGCGTGCATGGCGATCGGCATGGCGTTGCCGTCTCCGGCGTCCGCCGCCTCCACGTGGACGAGCAATCCCGCTGATCAGGGCGTGCTCGTGTCGATCCTGGGCAGCGGCTCCAACTGGACGACCTCACAGCCACTCCGCGATGGCGACATGATCCGGATCACCGGCACGTGGGGCGGTGCCAACATGGGCTCCGCCAACACCTACTACTACGCCGTCGGCGATGGCGCCACCTCGGGCACCTTCTCCCGGTTCTCGCAGTCCCCGGGCGCGACGACCTTCACGCCGAGCGCCGCCGCAAACAATCCGGTGCCGGCTGTGAAGGTGCCGACGTGGTACACGGCCGGGAACTGGGCCGGAGGCGTTCCCAACGGCGTCGGCGCCGAGGCGGTGATCGCCACGAACACGTCCACCTGGGCCGTGGCGATCGACCGCAACGTCACGCTCGGATCGCTCACGGTCAACACGAGTGTGGTCAGTTCGATCACCAACGTGTCGGGGACGACCACCATCCCGTTCACGCAGGCGGGCCTGAGCCTGCTCGCCACCACTCGCAACGCCACGCCCGTGTCGAGTCTGACGTTCGCCACGGCGGCGGGCACGCCCACCGTGACGGTGCTTGGCGGCAATGCATTCTCGTTCAGCGAAGACGTGCTCACCGGGGCCACGCCCGGCAACGCGAGCGGCAAACTGCTCATCGAGGGCACGCAGGGCCTCGTGATCGACAACCAGAATCCGGTGCAGCCGCCGATCGTGATCACCACGGGCACGGTCTACGCGCCCGGTGCGGTCCGCTTCGGCTTTGGCCTCGACTGGACGCGGTTCAGCGGTGACCTCACGCTGCAGCAGGGCGTGTTTCAGCCCCTGGCCGGCGGCTCGCTCAACAACAACCTCAGTTCGCTGCCGCTCAGGAGCAAGGTGATCCTCGGCACCGGCACCAATACCGCCCGGATCGACATCGTCAACTCTGCGGCCCGGCCCGTGATGCGCGGCCTCGAGAGCACGAGCCCCAATGCGTCTTTCGTGAACACAACGGGCACCAACTCCGAGGCGATCGAGGTCGGCTCCTATGGCCAGGCGTCGGACGTGTTCACGTTCGCCGGCAACATCGGCGCCACGGGCACGACGGCTTCGAACGCCGTGCGGTTCTTCAAGGACGGCCCCGGCACGCAGTTCCTCACGGGCACGAATCAGATGGACGCGTTCGTCACCAACACCGTGCTCGTGGGCGTGAACGGCGGCAAACTTTCCCTCGGCACGACCGGCCAGATGGGCTCGCTCGTCGGCGGCGTCTACACGACCAACACCAACGCCTCCTTCGCCATCAAGAACGGCGAGTTCGCGCTGTCGGGCGTCGGCGTGGCCGCTCCGCGAGCCCAGACGTATTCGGGCGCGCTACTCTTCGGCGTCATCGCCCCGAACACGACGGCCGTCGATGCCAATCAGACGAGCCGGAGCAGCGGCCTCAACACGTTCACCGTGGAGGCTGATCCCGCCCAGCCGGCCACGCTGACCTTCGGCTCGGTCCGCAATCGCAACTTCGTGGTCGCGAGCAGCACGACGCCGAACCTCAACGGCGCCACGATGCTCTACCGCGGCACGAACCTCGGTTCGGGCACCGGTGTCGCCGGCGTGGCATCGATCGTGTTCACGACCGCGCCCACGACGGGCACGGCGGGCTATCTCAATGCAGTGAGCGGAAGCACCGCCGCCCTCGGCACGCCACAGGCCCCGGTGCTCAAGGGCGCTCTGGCCGACACGTCGGCCACCGGCAACGGCGCTGGCTTCGCGACCTACCAGGCCTCGACCGGGGTCCGCCTGCTCGACCCCACGACCGAGCAGACCACTGTGGCCAGCGGCGCGGCCTACAACTCGGCTTCAGTGAATGACAACATCCGGCTCACGCTCGCCGCCGATGAGGCGATCACCGGGCACTCGAGCAACACGCTCCAGGTCGCGAACTCGAGCGGCGCCACGCGGACGGTGACGAACGCCGGCAGCGGCCTCTACGCCGCCAATGGCCTGCTCTTCAGCGGTGCTGATCCGATTGTGCTCACGGGCGGCCAGATCACGGGTGTTGCCGGCACGAATGGCGAAGACGTCGTGATCCACTCGATCAACACCGGCGGCGTCACGATTCAGACGCCGGTGACCAACACGGGCACCAACACGCCGAGCCGGCCCGGTTGGATCGTCTACAACGGCCCCGGCAACTTCCGGCTCGAGGGCGCCCAGACGCTCGGACAGCAGGTCGTCGGATCGGGCACATTTTTCGGTGGCATTTCGTTCAAC
>CAIKWU010000060.1 GCA_903831155.1 uncultured Planctomycetaceae bacterium
AGGCCACCGGCACGGCGACGACGAGTTCCCGCGGCCCCGGCCCCGCCGGCCGAGGCCACGCCCGCACCGCCGACCGAGGAACCGGCCGGCCCCATCCAGACGCGCCGGACCATCGGCGAGACCACGACCACCGTGCTCGACCTTTCCGATGCCGTCGCCAAGGGCGGCAGGATGGTCGACGGCTCCGAGCCGTCGGGAGGCGGCATCCTCGGGGTGACTGCGGGCGCCTACCGCAGCAGCGTCGCCACGATCGGCGGCCTGCAGGTGGAGCAGAAGATGAAGCTGCACCAGGCCGAGCACGGCACGCTTCCCGCCACGCACAAGGAGTTCGTCTCCATGATTCTCGCCCCCGGCACGCCCGACGAGATCCGCCTGCCGATGCTCCCCTACTACCAGGACTACGCCTTTGATCCGGAGTCGCGCAGCCTCGTGGTGGTGGAGTTCGCGGCGAAGAAGGAGCAGCGGGAACGGGAGACGACCGGCGCGGCGGGGCTCTGACCGTGGCACGGTTCCACAGCGGCTGCGTCGGGTTGCTCGCCGTGGCGGCGGGCTGATCGCCACGAACGGCGGACCGCGGCAGCGCGTCAGCGGGCCGGAGCGTGGGCCGCCGCCGCCTCGCGGAGCAGCTCGACCACCCGGTCATCCTCGACCTGCTCGAAGTCGCGGTAGAACTGGCCGACGGCCCGGAAGTGGGCCGGCTCGTGAAGGCAGATGAGCCGGTCGCAGAGCGGGCGGATGGCGGCGATCGCCGCGGGCGAGGCCACCGGCACGGCGACGACGAGTTCCCGCGGCCCCGCGGCCCGGACCGTGTGCAGCGCCGCGATCATCGTGGCGCCGGTGGCGATGCCGTCGTCGGTCACGATCACCGTCCGGCCGGCGAGCGGGGCCCGCGGCCGCACGCGGCGAAACATCTCCTGCCGCCGGGCGATCTCGCGGAGTTGCCGCTCCGTTTCGGCGGCGATCCACGAGGCGTCGGCGCCGGCGAACGACGCCGTGAGCGGGTTGAGGTGGGTCGCACCGTCCTCGGCGACCGCGCCGATCGCCAGTTCCGGCTGCTGCGGCGCCCGCAGCTTCCGCGAGAGGACGACGTCGAGCTCCGCGGCGATGCCGGCCGCGAGCGTCGCCCCCACCTCGATGCCGCCGCGCGGGATGGCCAGCACGAGCGGGTCGTGCAGGGGCGCCGCGGCGATCGCCTCGGCGAGCGACCGTCCTGCTTGGGCGCGGTCGGTGAAGAGCGGCCCGCTCATCGCGACCCCTCCGCCGCCTCCAGGTGCAGGTGCCGGGCGAACCATTCGGCCGCGAGCCGCGCCGCTTCGTCGAGCGTGCCCGGCTCCTCGAAGAGGTGCGAGGCGCCGGGGACGACGGCGAGGTGCTTGTCAGCGGATCCGAGTTCGGCCAGCGCACGGCGGTTGAGGTCGAGCACCTCGGTGTCGTCGCCGCCGACCACCAGGAGCGTGGGGCACTGGACGACCCGCAGCTTGCGGCCGGCGAGGTCGGGCCGGCCCCCGCGGGAGACGACGGCCGAGACCCTCGGATCCTCGGCCGCGGCGACGACCGCGGCCGCCGCGCCGGTGCTGGCGCCGAACAGGCCGATCGGCAGGTGCCGCGTCTGCTCGAGCCCCGACACGAAGCGGATCGCGGAGGCCAGCCGCTCCGCGAGGAGACCGACATCGAACACGTTGGCGCGGTCGGTCGCCTCGGCCTCGGTGAGGAGGTCGAAGAGGAGCGTGCCGATCCAGGCTTCGTGCAGCACCGAGGCAACGGCCGCGTTTCGCGGGCTGCGGCGGCTCGAGCCGCTGCCGTGGGCGAAGATCACGAGGCCGATCGGCGGCGCCGGCAGCGCGAGACGGCCCGGCAGGGCGGCGGTGCGTCCTCTGCCGCCGTTGACGGGAATGGCGACGTCCAGCTCGGCGATGGCTCCGGCAATGCTCATGGCGATTCCTCCTCGACGGCGGCATGGGTCTTCTCTTCGCCCCGCATCCGGCGGACGTGGTCCTCGAGGCGGCGACGGGCCGCGTCGAAGGCGTCGCGGATCGCGACATGAATGTCCTCGTGGGCGTGGTCGCGGCCGTGATGGCGGTTGACCACGATCTCGCTGCCGGGCACGGCGAGGTCGATGCGGATCGACCAGAGCCTCCCGTGCCGCCGGTGGCGGTGCGGCTGGGCGACCACGACGTGGCAGCCGGTGATGCGGTCGGAGAACCGCTCCAGTTCGGCGACGTGGTCGAGGATCTCCTCGCGGATGGCGTCGTCGACGGGCAGGTCGTCGAAGGAGACCTGGGGCATGGTCTGCATGGGAAGTCTCTCCGGTCGGCGGCCACGGTGGGCCATAACGGAAAGACGCCGCGTCGTGCACGCGTCGGCCTACCCTACGCGGCCCGAGGCGCCGCGGCTTCAGGTGCCGGGTTTTGCGGCGTCCGCCGCCGCCGGACACTCCGTCGGCGCGCTGCGGGCTACCCGCGTCCGCGGAAGAACTTGCGGCCCTGGCTCTGCTGGTACTGCGTCCAGCCGTCCTCGGCGGTGGTCTCGTTCTGGAGCAGTTGGATCGTGCCGGCCATCTTGGCGTCGAGGTGGTCGAGGTGATGCAGCGCCACGGCTTCGAGCGTCATCGGGAGCTTCGGCGACCCGAACTCGTACTGTCCGTGGTGGCTGGCGATCATGTGCTTCACGCGGATGGCCGCCTCGGGAGCGAAGGGCTGGCCGGTGCGGGCCTCGATCGCGCGAATCTTGGCATCGACGATCTCGAGGCCGAGGAGCACGTGCCCGAGCAGCTGGCCCTCGTCGGTGTAGGAAAAGCCCTGGAGGCTCTCCAGTTCGCGGACCTTGCCGATGTCGTGCACGAGCACGCCGACGAGCAGCAGGTCGCGGTCGAGGGCGGGGTAGAGCGGGGCCACGCGGTCCGCCAGCCGCAGGAGGTTGACCACGTGGTCGAGGAGGCCGCCGGCGTAGGCATGGTGATGCTTCACGCCGGCGGGCGTCCGCCGGAAGGCTCCCATCAGGGCGTTGTCGGCGACGATCTCGTCGGCCAGGGCCTTGAGGGGCGGGGAGCCGATGGAGCCGAGGATCGCGGCGAGTTCGGCGTCGAGGCGTGCGAAGTCATTCTTCGAGAGCACCTGGAACTCGCTCTCGTCGATCGTCCGCGGATCGGCCCGCTCGATCGCCGACACGATGATCTGCATCGAGCCTGAGTAGAGCTGCGTGTGCCCCTCCACGCGGACGTAGTCGCCGTCCTCGAAGGCGCCGTAGTCCTCGTCGGACGCGTTCCAGAGCCGGCCGGTGATCGTGCCGCTCTTGTCGGCGAGTTCGACCTGCAGGTAGAGCTGGCCGTTGCGGTTGGGGCGGAGCTGCTTGTGGGTCGCGAGGAAGGTCTGGTCGACCTGGGTCTGGGCGGGCAGTTCGGTGATCAGGCGGCGTGGCATCGCGGGCGAGTCTACGACCGGTTTCCCAGCCGTCACAAGCAGCCACTACAATCCCGGCCCATCCGGCATCGAGCCCGCGACCACGAGACAGCGACGGAGCGCAGCGACCCATGGCCCAGACCGCGATCACCCCCACGCGTGCCCAGGACTATCCCGAGTGGTATCAGCAGGTCGTGCGGGCCGCCGACCTCGCCGAGCAATCGCCCGTCCGCGGCTGCATGGTGATCAAGCCCCACGGCTACGCGATCTGGGAGCGGATGCAGACGATCCTCGACCGCATGTTCAAGGAGACCGGCCACCAAAACGCCTACTTCCCGCTCTTCATCCCCCTCTCCTACCTCGAGCAGGAGGCGAAGCACGTCGAGGGCTTCGCGAAGGAGTGCGCGGTGGTCACGCACCACCGGCTGGAGCTCGGCCCCGACGGCAAGCTGATCCCGACCGGCAAGCTCGAGGAGCCGCTCGTCGTGCGGCCCACGAGCGAGACGATCATCGGCGCGATGTATGCCAAGTGGATCCAGTCGTGGCGCGACCTGCCGATGCTCATCAACCAGTGGGCCAACGTGGTCCGCTGGGAGATGCGGCCCCGCGTCTTTCTGCGGACGGCGGAGTTCCTCTGGCAGGAGGGGCACACGGCGCACGCCACGAGCGAGGAGGCGGTGGAGGAGACGCTGAAGATGCTCGAGGTCTACGCCACCTTCGCCGAGCGGGATCTCGCGATGCCGGTGGTGAAGGGGCCGAAGCCGGCGGCGGAGCGGTTTCCGGGAGCCGTCGACACCTACTCGATCGAGGCCATGATGCAGGATGGCAAGGCCCTCCAGGCCGGCACGTCGCACTTCCTCGGCCAGAACTTCGCGAAGGCGCAGAACATCAAGTTTGCCGGCACGAGCGGCGCCGAGGAGTTCTGCTGGACCACGTCGTGGGGCGTGTCGACGCGGCTGATCGGTGCCGTGATCATGACCCACTCCGACGACGACGGCCTCGTGCTCCCGCCGCGAATCGCCCCGTATCAGATCGTGC
>CAIKWU010000061.1 GCA_903831155.1 uncultured Planctomycetaceae bacterium
GATTCCCGGCCGACGACTGGCGGCTGGGCGCCCCCTTCTATGCGGGCGGCATTCTGCTGCTCGTGGCGGCGGCCGTTGCGGCGGTCACGTTCCGACGCCAGGCTGGCCGCCCGAGTGTGGCCGCGGCAGGCTGAACGCCGCATGCCCGCCGCCGCGGTCTCAGCCGATGTCGGCCACGACGCGGGCGAGATACGTCTCCAGGGCCGGAGCAAGTCCGCCCGCCTCGATCGCCTCCGAGACCAGCCGCCGCAGCACCTCCACGCAATCGGCGGGCGTGGCGTCTTCCGGCACGCCGGCAACCGCGTCGAGCGGCACGTTCGCGTCACCGGAGAGGTGTCGCAGCAACTGGGCGATGGCGGTGAGCCTTCGATCGCCGGTTCGGGCCACGGTGTCGTCGAGAGGCGTGCCGATGACCGCGGCGTTGACCGCGAGCCGGCGTTGCACGGCCGCGGCGGCGGCCACGCGGAAGCCGGGTTCCTGCCTGAGCGCCTCGAACCGCTCCGCGTCGATCACCAACACCTCGACCCGATTGGGACCCGACGAAAGGACCGTGGCCAGGGCCGGCCGGCCCCGCCACATGCCGATCTCGCCCAGCACGGTCGGCGGGGTGAGCGTGGCGATCACGGTGGGCTCCGGTGACGCGCCGGACACCTGCTGCACGACCAGCGGCCCGGTCGTGGACAGCACCACGTACATTTCGCCGGGGCTCGCACCCTGGCGGATCAGCGCCCCGCCGGCGGCCAGATCGATCGTCCGCCGCTCGAGCGGCCCCGCCGACGTCCGGCCGGCGTCGAGGGCGTGGAGCAGGATCGCGCCGATGAGGCGGTCGTTGGTGAGATCGGGCCCGGCGGCGGTGTAGGCCGCGTGCAGCGCGGCCACGTCGGGCCGCTGCCAGATGGCGGCCCGGCTCGCGGCCCGGCCACGGACGCCCTGCTCGGGCTTGCTGCCCCGGAGCCGCTTCCGCCACTCCTCCCGCTGCGCCTCGAGGGCGGCGTCAGGCTCGTCGGGAAACAGGAAGGCCGCCGTGTCGGGGTCGAGGTGGCGGTGGACGTGATCGCGGACCGTCTCATCGGCCATGGCCGACGTCAGCGGCACGATCCGGCTGGCGATCTCCTGCGCCATCCGCCTCACGCGCGGCGCAGGCGGCCGGGCGGCGAGCTGACGATCGAAGGCGTCACGAAACCGCTCGTGGGCGGCGAGGTCGCGGGGCACCCTCGTCAGCCCGGTGAAGCCGGCGAGTTGATAGAGGATCGTGCAGAAGTGGCCGGCCACCTCGCGGCCGCGGCGACTGTCGGGGGCCAGGCCGCAGGCGGCGAACCCCCGACGGATCGACTCGATGAAGGATGTCGCCACGTAGGCGTAGTCGGCCTCGTATCCCTCCACGACCCGCACGCCGTCGCCGTGTGGATTCACCACCCCGGCAACGTGGTGCCGCAGATTCACGAGCTGCACGAGTTCGTGAAACTCCGCCGCCGTGGTGGGCAGCACGAAGCCGCCCCTGAAAAAGTCACCGGTGCCGAAGATCCGGTCGCCCGCACGCAGGTGGCCCTCGTTGCGGTGGGACGTCGTGACGATCGACCGCACGAGCAGTGACCGATAGATTCCGCCCCAGGCAAAGCCGACCGAATCACGGCCGTAGCCGCCGCGATGCACCCACAGGTTGCGGAGCGTGCAGAACTGCCGCGCCATGGCCGCAACGCAGCCGCGCTGCGCCGCGGCCCACTCGGCGTCGGAGAGGCTCGGCAGGGCGACGATGTCCTCGGCGGCGAGGAAGTCGTCCAGCGTGCCCCGGACGGGGACTGCGGCGGAATGCGGAGATGTCATCGCGTGCTCTGCAGAGATGCTCGGGCCGGACCGGACGCCAACCTTACCCCACGACGTCCACGACTGTTTCCAACGATCGCAGCACGTCGTCCGGCAGTCGCCCTGCGGCCACCAGTGAGTGCGTCTGCTCGCGGAGCGCGTCGAGGCACTCGGCGGGCGTGGCGTCTTCGGGCAGGCCCAGCACCGCATCGAGCGGGGCGTGCGAATCGCCCCCCATGAATGCGAGCAGCTGCGCGACCGATCGCAGCTGATCGTCCTGCCGTTCCTGGGCATGTTCGCCGAGCACGGCGGCGAGCGACTCGCTGTTGAGCGCGAGGCGGCGCTGCACCGACGCGGCCGTGGCGGCCCGAAATCCGGAGTCGGCCTTGAGAGCATCGAAGTGCGGGGCGTCGATCACGATCACCCGCAGCGTGGCCGGCCGCCGGCAGAACACGGTGGCCACTGCCGGCCGCTTCCGCCACATGCCGATCTCGCCCAACACGTTGGGCGCCCGCAGCTGCACCAACTCCCGAGGCTCCTCGCCGGGAGCCTCGACCCGCGTCACGACCAGGGGCTCGTTCGACTCGAGCACGACCATCATGCTTTGCACCTGCTCACCTTGGGCGATGAGGGGCTGCCCCGCGTCGAGCGTCACGGTCTGCGGTGGGCTCGTCCGCAACGGATCGGCCGGCTCGTCGATCACGTGCAGGAGGATCGCGCCGATGAGCCGGGCCTCAGGACCGTCCGGGGCGGCACGGTCGTAGGCCTGCCAGAGAGCGGCCACGTCGCTGCGGGCCCAGAGATCGCGACGCACGCTGACGCGGTCGCTGTGAAATCCACCGCGGCCTGCCTCGCGCCGGCGTTCCCGCCACTCGGCGAACCAGGGCGCGACCTCCTTCAGCACCCGGGCGGGATCGGGGAACAGCCACTCCCGCGACACCGGATCCACGTGCCGCTCGAGGTGTTCTTCCATGCCGATCCCCGTCATCGCGGCCGTCACCGGCAGGATCCGCCTGGCGATCTCCTGGGCCATGTGCCGCACCCGTGGCGACGGTGGCTGCGCCGCGAACGCAGCGTCGTAGGAGGCGACGAAGCGGTCGTGGGCGTCGAGGTCGCGCGGCACCCGCGTGAGCCCCACGGCGCCCGCGGCGTGGTACATCAGCGTGCACATCTCCCCCGCCACCCGTCGTCCGGCGGCGCTGTTTCGCGGCAACCCACAGGCCTCGAGCCCCCGGCGGAGGTTGTCGATGAACGCCGTGGCAATGGAGGCGTAGTCGGCCTCGTAGCCGTCGATGACGCGGGCGGCCATTCGTGCCCCAGGCGGCAGCCACGCGGAGCAGTCCCGCGGCAGGTCGGCCGCCGGCGTCGGGGCCACGACACCCGCAACGTGATGCCGCAGGTTGATGATCCGCATGATGTCGTGCAGGTCGGACGACTCGCGGCCCTCCTTGAAGATCCTGGCGAACTCGCCCGTGCCCACGATCCGCTGCCCCGCCCGGAAGTGGCCCTCGTTGCGAAAACTGGTGACAGCCACCGGGCCCACCCGCAGCGTCCGATAGAGCGCCGCCCAGCCGAAGCCGAGAATGTCGTAGTGAAACCGGCCGCGGTAGGCGAGCAGGTTCCGCGGCGTGCAGAAATGCCAGAGCACCCGTCGGAAGGCGGAAGTTCGGAGCCGCCGCCACTCCGCGGCCGGAATCTCCGCGAGGGGAGCGATGTCGCGGGCGTCGAGGTGATCGTCGAGCGTGCCGCGGGTTCGTCGTGACGCGGTGGAGTGGTCGCTGGTGGGCATCGTGGGCGGCATGGTGAGACGTGATCGGGCCCGGCCGTTCCCGGGCGCCGCCAATCGGGCCCCGGGGTGTGATATGTTGTCGCCGGTGAACGGCCAGTTGGGAAGTCGGCGAGCATGGACCGATCGATTCTCATCACCGGCGCGTCGACTGGCATCGGCAGGGCGACCGTCGAGGCGTTCGCGGCGGCCGGGTGGCAGGTGGCGGCCACGATGCGGAAGCCGGAGGACGGAGAGGGCCTCGCCGCACTGGCCGGGGTGCGGGTGTTTCCGCTCGACGTCACATCGACGGCAAGCGTGGAGGCCGCCGTGGCGGCCGTCCACGCGGCGTTCGGCCGGATCGACGCCGTCGTGAACAACGCCGGCTATGCGGTCGACGGCATCTTTGAGTCGATGGACGACGAACTGATCCGCAGGCAGTTCGACACCAACGTGTTCGGCCTCATGCGCGTGACCCGCGCGGTGCTCCCGCTCCTGCGGCGACAGCGAGGCGGCACGCTCGTGCAGGTGTCGTCGATCGGCGGCCGGGTGACGTTCCCGCTGTACAGCGTCTACCACGGCACGAAGTGGGCGGTTGAGGGGTTCAGCGAGTCGCTGGCATTCGAACTGCGGCAGTTCGGCATCCGCGTGCGTCTCGTGGAGCCGGGCGCGATCAAGACGGACTTCTACGGTCGCAGTCGCGAGCGGGCCACGACGCCGGCCGACGGTGGTTACGACGGCCTGGTGTCACGCTGCGAGGCGATTTCGCTGCGGGGCGGTCGCGAACGCGGCAGCCCGCCCGCGCTGGTAGCCGGCACGATCCTGCGGGCCGTGATGGACCGGGGCTGGCGGCTGCGATATCCGGTCGCCCCGCCCGCCCCGCTGCTCGGGACGCTGCGCAGAATCCTCCCCGAGTCGTGGTTTCTCCGGCTCATCCGCCGCCGCTACGGCATAGACGGCTGACGCCGATTCGTCGCTGCCAGTGCCCGTTTCGTCACATTTTCGGCTTCGTTGGCTGGCTGAGGCCAACCAGAATGCATTCTTTTCCATCACGGGCGGCACGCTCGCCCGCGTGGTGTTCGGCGGGATTCTCGACCGCGCCTTCAGCGGTGGCTCCTACGCCGACGGCACGGACGTGCTCCAGATCTTCGCCAACACCGGCGGCCTGTTCGCCAGGGCAGAGCGGGTCACGCACGTGCCCATTCCGTCAGGGCGCTGCGGCGACCTCACCCCCATCGCGGCTCATCAGGGCCGCGAACACGGTGGCGTCGATCGATTCAGACATGAACGTGACCGCACCGTCGCCCATGACGGCCGACACGCCCCCGGGATGGAACGAGTAGGGATTGTCGTCGTTGAGCACGTTCACGACCGCGCAGCCCGCCTGCTGAGGCTCGGCGTCCGTCGCACCGCTCAGCCCCCGGGCATGGCGGGCCACGTTCCAATCGCCATAGAAGGCATACAACACGGTGGCCCCGCCGGGGGCCGTGGCGGGAAGCGGGCGGCCGCGGAAGAACCGCTGCTGGCGGCCCGCCTGCTCCACGAAGGCCAGCGTCTTCGACAGTCCGTCGCTGATCTCGCGGAACCGCACCGTCCTCCGGTTCACGAAGTCGGTCGTGCCGAGCATCGCGTTGTGGGTGAACTCGGCCGGCAGGCCGGCACAGGCGGCGAGGCTCGGATGCAGCCCCCGAAAGGGGCCATAGTCGGTCCTCGGGAGGATCAGGGGCGTGTTGGCCGGGTAGCCGATCACCTGATACACGCCGCCGTAGTCGGAGGGCACGCCTGTCGGGGTCCCGGGGCACACGAACAGCGGCACGGGAGACAGGCACGCTGGGGAGTTCTGGCCACGAGGAAATGGCGGCGGCAGGTTGACCGGGTCGGCCAGCCCGCGATTCATGTCGAACAGCGACGCAAGCCTGCCTTCGTCCACGTAGGACAGGAGCTGTCCGAGCGCCCCGAGCGTCGTGCGGCCGGCGAAGACGACCGAGAAGTTGGGATTCGGCGGATCCTTCGGATACTCCGCCCAGGAAAACTCCTTCCGCCACGCGGGCACGAACCGGCGGGCCGACTCGTGGGTGTGCAGCGCGATCCCGACCTGCCGCAGGTTGTTGCCGCAGGAGGCCCGGCGGGCTGTCTCGCGGGCCGACTGCACCGCCGAGAGGAGCAGCCCGAGGAGCGCGGCCATGATCGCGATCACCACGAGCAGCTCGACGAGCGAAAAACCTCGCGGCAGTCGGGGGCGGCTGAGCGGCATGGGCGGCTGGCGTTGAAGCGCGGCACGGACGATCGAGCACGACAGATCCAGGACCACGATCGAGCCTGGCACAGTCTACGCCAGCATCGTCAATGGCCTCTGTTTGGGCGGGTGATCGAACCGCCGCCACGGGGGCCCTGCCCTGCTGGCGTTCCTTGGGGCAGCTTGGTGGAGCGAAACGCCCCACCCCCCGGTGCAAATCACCCCATCGCCGGCCCGCCGCCAAGGATTCCTGGGTTGGTTTGCTCCTGAAAACCAAAGGTTCGTCCTGCCCCGACGGCCGAGAAGGCCGATAGACGGCGAGTTCGGCACGGGACGTGCAGCCATTCTTCGGATCACGTTCTGCATCGCTCGAGCACCACCGCCCCACATGCCACGAGGAAGCGTCATGCTTGCCGGCTTTCGGTCAGTTCCGCCGTCGTTTGTTCTCGCCGTCGCCCTGCTCGCCTCACGGGGGGCCGTCGCCGCGCCCATCGTGTACGACGTCGTGACGGTCGGAAATCCGGGCAACTCGAACGACCCGGCCACCGGCGTTCACACACAGCCAGACAAACTACGTCTACGGCTACGCCTACCAGATCCCGGCGGGCAAGACGCTCACCTCGGTGAAGCTGCCGAACAACTCCAACAACCTGGGCATCCTGGGGATGTCCATGCTGTGATGCCGCCTGGGATGCGGCCTCGCCTCAACAAGCGATTTACGATTCGCCCATCGCTTCTTCGATGAGCGGGTCGAGCCCGCGGAGTCGCCACCTCTGGCAGAGGTCGCGGATCGCGGCCACATCGGCATCAGGGTTGCGAGAAAGGAGTTCCACGATGTCGGCGCGGGACTTCGTTCCCCCCGCGTACAGTTTGAGAGCGACGAGGTGCGGGAGCGTGGGCTGCCAAGGCGACGGCACCGATCACCAGTGCGTCCACGCCTCGCGACTCGAGAATGCCGGTCACCTCCTCGGCAGCCCGAATCACCTCATCGGGATCCGACATAGGTCACGCCTTGCGGGGAGCCGGCTGGAGCGATGCGAATCGCCGCCCCAACCCCAAGGCCGCCTTCACTCGTTCCTCGACCGTCATGCGACGGACACGAACGATCTCGGCCTGCCGCGACGCAGCGTGACTGACGCTGGGCCGAAGCCTTGGAAAAGAAGGTTGGTCAGACGGCTCGTTCACCATGTCCCCATCATAAATCCAAGAAGGACAATCCGGACGACAATCCGGGACGGGGGCGATTTCCAGAGCACGGAGCCGGCCGGCTGGCTGCTCACCCTGACTGATCTGACCGGTGGGGTGGCGTGGCTGCGGAGGCCATCCGGGCGAGTTCCTCGATCGAGATGCCGGCCCGTTGCACGAGCCGGGTGAGGTCGACCGACGCGTAGACGTCGAGCCGTCGGGTGAGCATGGTGCGGTGATACTTCACGGTCCGCTCCGAGATGCCGTATTCCTCCGCCATCTCCCGGTTCGTGATCCCCCTCACGATCCCGAGCAGCATCTGCAGCTCCCGGTCGCTGAGCAGCGCGATCTTCTTTCGCGCCTCGACGGCCAGCATCCGCTCCGACCGCTCGCGGGCGTCGCGGCCGATGGCCCGGTCGATCGCCGCGACGAGGTCGGCGGTGGCCGCCCGCTTGGTCAGGAAGTCTTCCGCACCGGCTCGCATCGCCCGCACGCTGGTGGGAATGTCGCCCTTGCCGGTCACGAACACCACCGGCAGCGGGTTGGCCGACTCCGCCAGCGTCTCCTGGAGATCGAAGCCGTCCCGCTTCGGCATCTGCAGGTCGGCCAGCACGCATCCCGGCGAGTCGGGATCGGGCCGTTCGCAAAACAGGTCCACCGAAGGGTAGGTCGCCACGGTGTAGCCGTGGCCGCGGAGCCGCCGCTCCATGCTGCGGAGAAATGATTCGTCGTCGTCGACGACATGGATCGTGGGAGTCATGTCTTGCCTCGTCCTTCCTTCCACACCGGCACGCGGAGGCTCACCGTGAGCCCGCGGCCCGGTCCGTTGGCGAGCCGGAGGGTGCCGTCGTGCTGCTCGGCGATCGCCCGCACGATCGGCAGCCCCATGCCGAGCCCGTCCTTCTTGGTCGTCTCAAAGGGTTCCAGAACCTGCTCCATCATATGATCGGCGACGCCGCCGCCGTTGTCGATCACCGCCAACTCCACCGCATCGGAGTCGCGGCGGGCCCGGATGCTGATCCCCCCCGGCTGCTGGCGGACGCCCGCGGTGGCCCGGATCGCGTCGGCCGAGTTGCCGACGAGGTTGAGCAGGGCCTGCTGAAGGAGGATCTCGTCGCCGGCCACCCTCGGGATGGCGGGATCGCAGAACACGGTGATCCCGATGCGGTCGGCCGCGAGGCCCGGCTCGACGAGCGCGAGCACGCCCCGGATCAGTCCGGGCACCTCCACCGGCCCGACGGCGAACCGCTGCCGGCGGACCATCGCCCGGATGCGGTCGAGCACCGCCCCCGCCCTCGCGTCGTCGGCGGCGATGTCGCCGACGATCTCGCGTAGTTCGGCGGCGTTGCTCGAGCGGTCGTCGCGAAGGAGAAGCGTCGCCGCCTCGACGTTGTTGAGGATCGCGCCGAGCGGCTGGCCGAGCTCGTGGGCCAGCGACGCGGCGAGTTGGCCGAGCATGGACACGCGGCCCGCATGGGCGATCTGGTCGCGCTGCTCGCCCACGATCCGCTCCGCACGGCGGCGGAGCCGCGACTGCGCGACGAGCGCCGCGATCAGCCCGGCCTGGAGGGCGAGCACAGCCGCTCCCGCAAGGATCTGCGGCCAGTAGCGCTCCCAGATCCGCGGTTCCCGGAAGAGCACCTTGCATCCTGCCGGCAGCCGAGAGGCGGGGATGGCGAAGCGACCGAGCATGCGTTCATCAAGGAGGCAGACCGGCGGCACGTCCACCGCCGCCGGCAGCGGTCCGTCCCGGCTCTCGAAGACGAGGCGCCCGGTGGCCTCGCCGAGCGCCCGGGTGTCGGTGCACATGCCGCCAACGACGCCCCGGCCCACGTACGTATCGCCGATCCCGAAGAACGGAATCGATGACTCACGGCACAGCGATTCGAGCACGTCGGCCGGAACGCGTGCCCTGCCGGTCTCGTCCTTCCAGTAGCCGCCAAACACGGCCACCGAGTCGAGGGGCAGTTCGCGCAGCCGCCGCCGCACTTCGGCGAGCGGAAGGTCGATGAACGGCAGGAACTCGATGCCCCGTTCCTTCGCCACATCGCGAACCTGCTCCGTCTGGATGGCGAGCAGGCCGGGGTGCGGGGCCGACTGACTGATGAGCGCAACCC
>CAIKWU010000062.1 GCA_903831155.1 uncultured Planctomycetaceae bacterium
CCCGATCTCCACGTGGAGCTCTGCGACAGCGTGGCCAAGAAGGCCCGCGCGGTGGGCGAGATCGTCCGCGAGGCGGACATCACGATCCCCGTGCACGCGTCTGCGGCACAGGCGCTCGTGGCCCGCAGGCCCTCCGGTCCCGGCCGCTTCGACACGCTCGTCGTCCGGGCCGTGGCGCCGCTCGGCAAGCTCCTCGGCTGGTTCGAGCCCGTGCTCGACTCCTTCGGGCGGATGCTCGTGGTGAAAGGGCCGCGGTGGGAGGAGGAGCGGGACGACGCCCGGTTCCGCGGGCTCACGAAGCGGGTTGCCATCCGCCGGGTGGCGTCGTGGCCGATCGAGGGCCGCGACCACGAGAGCGTGCTGCTCGAGCTGCGGCGCCGCGATCCGTCGGCGTGAGTCGGCGGCAGCGACGGTCGTTTCATCGCGAGTCGTGAGGCTCGCGGTTACCCTCGCTGAGTTCGCGGCCGTGAAGCCGTCCGGGACGATTCAGGCCGGGAGCGGCCGCGTCATCTCCACCGGCACGACCCACTGGTCGTACTGCTGGGCGGTGACGTAGCCGAGGGCCACCGCGGCCTCCTTGAGGCTCGTCCCTTCGACGTGGGCCTTCTTGGCGATCTTGGCCGCCTTTTCATAGCCGATGTGCGTGTTGAGCGCGGTGACGAGCATCAGCGAGTCGTCGAGATGGTGGTTGATCCGGGCGAGGTTGGGCTCGATCCCGGTGGCACAGTGGATCCGCATCGAGTCGCAGGCGTCGGCGATCAGATCCGCGCTCTCGAGCACGTTGTGGATCATCACCGGCTTGTAGACGTTCAGCTGGAAGTTGCCCTGGCTGCCCGCGAAGGCGACCGTCGCGTCGTTGCCGAACACCTGGGCGCAGACCATCGTCATCGCCTCGCACTGGGTCGGGTTCACCTTGCCGGGCATGATCGAACTGCCCGGCTCGTTCTCGGGGATGGAGATCTCGCCGATCCCGCAGCGGGGGCCGCTGGCCAGCCAGCGGATGTCGTTGGCGATCTTGAGCAGGGCCATCGCCAGGCCCCGTTCCGCGGCGCTGACGTCGACGAGGGCGTCGTGGGCCGCGAGGGCCGCGAACTTGTTGGGGGCCGATACGAACGGGTGGCCGGTCTCCTTCGCGATGTAACCCGCCGCAACGTCGCCGAACCGTGGGTGGGCGTTGAGCCCCGTGCCGACGGCGGTGCCACCGATCGCGAGTTCGTAGAGGCCCGGCAGGGCCCGCTCGATTCCGGCGATCCGGTCGTCGAGCTGGGATCTCCAGCTCGAGATCTCCTGGCCGAGCGTGATCGGCGTGGCATCCTGCAGGTGGGTGCGGCCGATCTTCACGAGGTCGGCGTGCTTCCGCTCGAGCGCCAGGAAGACATCCCGCAGCTGTCGGACTGCCGGGAGGAGCCGGTCGTGGATCACCTCCACGGCGGCGATGTGCATGGCGGTGGGGAAGGTGTCGTTCGACGACTGCCCGCGGTTGACGTCGTCGTTGGGATGGACGGGCTTCTTCGAGCCCATGGTCCCGCCGGCGATCTCGATCGCACGGTTCGAGATCACCTCGTTGGCGTTCATGTTCGACTGCGTCCCGCTGCCGGTCTGGAACACCACGAGCGGAAAGTGGTCGTCGAGCTTCCCGGCGATCACCTCGTCCGCTGCCTGCACGATCAGCTTCACCGTGTCGGCCGGCAGCTGACCGAGCTCGCCGTTGGCGAGGGCCGCACACTTCTTGAGGATCCCGAGGCTCTTCTTGACCGCGCGGCCCCACTGGAAGCGATCGACGCCGATCCGAAAGTTGTCGCGAGACCGCTCTGTCTGGGCGCCCCAGTAGCGGTCGGCGGGAACGTTCACGTCCCCCATGCTGTCGGACTCGATGCGAAAGGCGGCCGCGGCGGACATCGGAATGGCTCCTGGAGGCGAGGGAGACGTCGGGCGGAGCCGCATTGTAGGACCGCCGCGTCCGGAGTCATGCCGGGAGCGGGCTGGGCGGGGAAAACGCCCGGCCTCCGCGGCGTCACTGCATGCGGCGATACCGCTCGACCGCGTGGTGCCGCGAGTGGACGTGGAGCTTCCTGTAGATCCGGCGGATGTAGGTGATCACCGTGTTGCGACTGACGCCGAGCTGCTTGGCGACCTCCTTGTACATCGCCCCGGCGGCGAGCAGGTCGAGCACTTCGCGCTCACGGGGGGCGAGTTCGAGCATCTCGCTTCCCTTGGGAAGCGGGGCCACGTGCGCCGGGGCGTGCCGTTCGAACGACCGCACGATCCGTCGGGCCACCATGCTCGACATCGGCGCGCCCCCCTCGACCACGTCACGGATCGCGGCGAGCAGTTCATCAACGCGGACCGGCTTGATCAGGTAGCCGTGTGCCCCGGCGGCGAGCGCGTCGAAGAGGATATCGCCATCCTGATAGAGCGTGAGCATCACGAACTCCGTGCTGGGCATCGTCGGCGCGAGCGTTCGCACACAGTCCACGCCGGTGCCGTCGGGAAGGTTGACGTCGACGAGCACCACCCGCGGGTGGACGGTTGGAATCCCCCCCACCGCTTCAGCGACGCTGGCGAACTCGCCGACGCAGCGGCAGTCGTCCGCGGTCTCGACGATTTCCCGCAGGCTCGCCCTGGTGCCGGCGTCGTCCTCGATGAGGGCCACGTGGATCGGCCCCGCCGTCCGCTCGTCGGGGATGGGGCTCTTGGGCACGCGTTCAGCCATCGTGGATCATCTCCTGGGTCGAGCCGCCGGAAATCGGCTGCCGGAAGTCGAGCGGCACCTGAAACGCCACGGTCGTTCCCGAGCCCGCCGTGGAGGACACGTCGACACGGCCGCCGATCTCGCCGATGCGGTGCCGCATGTTGGCCAGGCCGTCCTGGTCGGCCGCGGCGGGCCGCTCGACGGCGAAGCCGACGCCGTCGTCACGGATCGCCACGGTGACGGCTGACTCGCTCACGCGGACCGAGAAGTCGACGTGCGTGGCATCGGCGTGCCGCAGGACGTTCTGCAGCGCCTCGCGGATGGCGAGGCAGAGGTGGTGCCGCACGTGCGTCGGCAGCGGCCGATCGTCGGGAGGGCCGTCCGGCACGTCGAGCCGCAGCGAGAGGTCGCCGGCATGTACGAACTCCTCCACGTCGTTGACGACGTAGGACAGGAACCTGGAGACGGTGTCGTTCCTGGGGTTGACGGCCCAGACGATCTCGTCCACCGAGCGGGCCAGGCTGCGGGCGCTCTTGTAGATCGCGTCGAGCCGATCGGGCAGGTTCGACTGCGGCGTGGCTCCCTTGCGGGCCAGGTCGCTCATCATCGCCATCCGGGTGAGGCCCGCACCGAGGCTGTCGTGGATGTCGCGGGCGATCCTCGCCCGCTCGCGATCCATCGCCCGCTGCCATTCGAGTGCGGCGATCACCCTCCGTGACCGCCGTCGTGTCGCCTCTCGGCCGATGGCGGCCGCGATGGCAGTGACCGCGATGCCGATGGCGGCCACCGCCACCGGTCGTCGCCACCAGGGCGCCGGCACGCTCAGCGGCAGCGACGAGACGGGGAACTCCCGGTCTGTCTCGCCCATGACTGACCGCACCTCGAAGACGTGCCGGCCCGGCGGCAGTGACGCGTAGCCGCGGCGGCCGGCCCGGGTGGAAGCCGACCAGCCGGAGTCGATGCCTTCCAGTCTGGTCTGGTGGAGCGTGGGCGATCCCCACTGCAGCCCGGGAGTGGCGAACCGGAAGGTGAAGTCCTCCTCGTGATCGCGGGACACGATCGGGGTGACGCGCGCCTGCGAGCCCGTGGCGATGGCCGCCGGATCGAAGCGGATGATGCCCGTCGACACCGGAAAGGTGATCAGATCCCGCCGCCGATCGCCGGCGGCCGGTGGGCGTCCGACGTGGCCGATGCACTCGGCGTCGCCGACGCCGTCGAGCGGCCCGAGGATCACACCCCTGACGATCGACACCTCGCCCCGTTCGAGCGCGTCGACGTCATCGAGCCTGATGCCCTGCAGGTGGCCGCTCCGCATCGCGAGCCAGAGCCGCCCTGCCCGGTCCTCCTCGATCTGACGGATCGCGTCGTCCACGAGACCGGTAGCGACCGAGAGCCGCAGCGGCGGGCCGTCGTCGCGGACCCTGGCGAGTCCGCGGTCGCCGCCGACCCAGAGGCTGCCGCGGGAGTCGCGGCGAAAGACGATCAGCCGCCGACCCGGCATGTCGGTTGCCGGCATCAGCAGCCGGCTGTCACCGCCCGCCGTGACCCGCTCGACGCCCCGGCTCTGGATCGCCGCGAGAACCGAACCGTCGCTCTCGGCGGCCAGTCCGATCACCACGGGCTGGGCGGTGCGGTCGAACGGCATGACCGCCCTGAAGGCATCGGTCGTCGGGTCGTGCACGGCCAGTCCGTTCGCGGTCGCGGCCCAGATAAGGTCATTGGCGTCACGAACGAGGGCGTTGATGTTGCGGTATTCGCGGAAGGGCTCCGCAGGCTTCGTCACCTGCGCGACCTTGCCGTCGGCGATCCGGAGGATGAAGTTGTCCTGCGTGCCGACCCATACCCGCCCCGCCGCGTCCTCGACGAGTGCCGTCGGCACCGACGCCCCCGCGAGCGAGCCGACCACCCGCGTGCTCCCCGAACCCAACGGCCCCAGCACGGACACCAGCCCCGGGCTGCCGACGAGCAGCGATCCGTCGGCCATCTCGAAGGCGGCGCGACAGTCTGCCACCGGTTCGACGTGGAGCGCGGTTCGTCGCACGGCAAGGAGCCCGCCGAAACATGCCGCCCAGACGCCCCCGTCGCGGTCTCCCACGATTGCTCCGGTGCGCAGGGAGAATCCCGGGAGGCCGCTCGTCACCTGCTCAGCGACCCCGTCGCGGCAGGCGATGATGCCGTTGTGGCTCGAGATCCAGACGGTGCCGTCGGCCGTCCGCGCGATCTTTCCACTACGGCGATAGTCGGCATCGGGGAGGATCGGCGGCAGCCGCTGCCAGCCGTCGGCACCGCGGAGCGCTCCGCAGTCGGGCAGGAGCGCCAGCGGGCCCCCGGGATGGAAACTCAGCGAGATGACGTCTCCACCGGTCGCCACGTCGGGAACCACCTCGATCGGAGCGATGGTCCCGCGAGGCATGGCGGCGCGGAGAACATTCCCCGGCTGGAGCGTGTCGCCCCAGAGCCAGAGTTCCCCCGACGTGGGATCGATGTCGCCGTAGCGCCACAGCACCCGCTTGTCGTTGCGGACGACGGTGGCGATCTCACGAAACCTCTTCCCGTCGAATGCGACCACCGCGTTCGGCCCCACGAGCACCGGCCGACCATCGGCCGTGAACGCGAGGCTGTTGAAGCGTCCATGCGGATGGACGTGCACCGTCCACTTCCAGCGGCTTGACCCGCGGTCGCGGTCGCCGAGCATCGCGGCGGCGTTGCCGCCCTGCACCCACAGCCTGCCGTCGCGGTCGAACCCGATGTTCGAGAAGCCGCCGATCGCCTCCCGAACGGGATCGGTGAGGTGCGCCGGGAGGGGCTCGAAG
>CAIKWU010000063.1 GCA_903831155.1 uncultured Planctomycetaceae bacterium
GAGCGCGCCGCTGTTGCTGATTCCGCTCGAAGAAAGCGTCAGGGGTTCGGCCACGCCGCTCTGGCCATTGAGGTCGAGCACGCCGCCGGCCGTCACGGTGGTGTTGCCCGCAGTCGAGCCGAGCGCCGTCGCGCTGCCGAGCTGCAGCGAGCCGGAGCCGACGGTGGTCACCCCGCTGTAGGTGTTGTTGCCGGCGAGCGTGATCGTCGCCGGTGTGGCGGTGCCGGTCTGGATCGTCACCGCTCCGCTGCCCGAGATCGTGCCGGCCATGGTCTGGCTGACCACGCTCGAGACGGTGAACGTGCCATCGTTGGCGATCCCGCCGACGAACGTGCCCGAGCCCAGCACGCCCGAGTCGGACACCTTGAGCGAGCTGCCGGCGGCGATCGAAATGTTGCCCGTCGACGTGCTCGTGCCGGTGAGGAAGAGCGTGCCCGCCCCGGATTGGGTGAGCGAACCCGTGCCGGAGATCACGCCTCCCAGCGTTTGGTTGTTCGAGCCGGAGTAGACGAGCGCGGCATTGTTGGCGATCGGGCCGGAGTAGCTGCCGCCGTTGAGGCTGCCCGCGGCCTCGATCTGGAACGTGCCGCCCGACAGCGTGACGCCGTTGATGACGTCCATGTTGTTGTTGGCGGTGAAGAGCCCCGCGGCCGACTTGACCAGCGAGTTGGCGGTGAGCGTGCCGCCGTCGAGACTGACAGTGCCGGTGGCGTTGCTCACCGTCGCGGTGTCGGCGGCGACGCCGGCCGCGTCGACCGTGATCGTGGCTGCAGAGGCGATCGTGGCGTTGTCGCCCGGATCGAAGGAATAACCGGTGCCGCCCGACTGCCAGTTGACGCTGGAGTAGTTCCAGAGATTGTTGGCCGAGCCGGTCCACGTGAGGTTGTACTGCGTGCCGCTCACCGACAGGACGAGCGAGGTGCCGCTCTGCGTGAACGAATAGGTGCTGCGGCCGATGTTTGCGGATGAGCCGAGCGGGACCGTCTGGTTACCCAGCAGCGAACCGGTTGCCGCGATGGCGCCTGAGTTGAGGATGCTGCTGCCGGAGAGGAGCGAATAGGTCGACCCTTTGATTGCGATGCCCGACAGGGAGAGGAGGTTGCCGGTGCCGGAGATCGTCAAGCGGCCGCTGGATGTGATCATGCTGCCGACCACGAGGTCGATCTGTGCGTCGCCTCCCATCGTTACCGAGGCCACTCGGTTCACGAAGCCGCTGGTGCCCGTGTCGGAGAGTGTCGCGAGCGAACCGGCCGCGCCGGCCAGCGTCAAGGCGCCGTAGTAGTTGTCGCCGCCACCAAAGTCGGGGGAGGTGAGGCGGCCGCCGGGGCCAATGGCGATCGTGCCCTGGCTGCCAACGGGGCCGCTTGCCGAGCCGAGCACGTTGAGCGTCGCGTCCGCGGCGACCCAGATGCCGCCGCCGGCGTTCAAGACGCTCGCCGCGCCCAGCGTCAGCGCGCCCTCGTCGACGAAGGTTGCCCCGGTGTTGGTCGCATTCTCCAGCGTCACGGTGCCGAACCCAACCTTCCGGAGGTAGCCTGAGCCCGTCACGCTGCCGCTGACCGTGATATCGCCCAGGCCGCCGATACCCGAAGAGCCCGCAGAGAGGGCCACGCTCCCGCTCCAACTGGCCGCCGTCGTGCTGCTGTTCACCAGTGCGACGCCGAAATCGACGGCATCGCCCGTGGTGCCGTCCATCGAGAGCGTCTCGTCGACCAC
>CAIKWU010000064.1 GCA_903831155.1 uncultured Planctomycetaceae bacterium
GAGCATGAGTTCAACGCCTCGACGTTCGCCGCCCGCACCGTCGCCTCCACCGGCTCCGACATGCATTCCGCAATCACCGCGGCGATCGGCGCCCTCAAGGGGCCGCTCCACGGGGGCGCCAACGAGAAGGTGCTGGAGGTGCTCGGGGAGATCGGCTCCGCCGAGCGGGCAGACGCCTGGGTCCACGAGCAGTTCGCCGCAAAGCGGGTCGTGATGGGCTTCGGCCACCGCGTCTACAAGGACGGCGACGTGCGGGCGAAACTGCTGGGCCGCATGTGCCGCGACATGGCCACCGGCACGGAGGCCGAGAAGCTCGAGGATCTCGCCGATCGCGTCGAGCGGATCATGCTCGACAAGAAGGCCCTCAAGCCCAACCTCGACTGGCCGGCCGCCCGCGTCTACCACGCGCTCGGCCTGCCCGTGAAGGTGTTCACGCCGATCTTCGTGGTGGCGAGGATGAGCGGCTGGACGGCCCACGTGATCGAGCAGATCGGCGACAACCGGATCATTCGGCCGCTGTCGATCTACACGGGCCACCCCGCCCGGGACTATCGGCCACTCGCGGCCCGGGACTGACCGGGACTACCGCACGCTCACAGACTGCTCGGCCGATGCGGCCACGGGCTCGACCTCCGCCTGCACCGTGACCATCGGCACGGCTCCCTCGCCGAGGTCGGTCGAGATCTTGAGTTGCTGCTCCACCCGCCCAGCCGCGTTGCCGGCCTGAAAGGTGACCGGCAGGATGTGGACCTTCGCCGGCGTCGTTCGCGGCTCGCAGGTCAGGCAGCCGTCCTCGCAGGCGACCCCGGTGATGCAGAAGTCGCGATTGGCCCGCACGACGACGTTCTTGGTCACGGTGCCACCGCACTTCACCGCCCCCAGCGACAGGAGCTGCGGGCTGACCGTCACCGCGGCCACCACCCGCCCTTCCACGTCCATCGGGATCTGAGTGGCACGCGGATCGGTCGTGATCAGGATCAGCTGGCCCTTGACGTAGCCCGCTGGTGCGTCGGACTTGAGCCTCATGGTCAGGTCGTACGACGTCTGCGACGGGGTCCGCGTCGGCTTCGACATGCTCACCTCGAAGCTCGGGTTCGCACTCCGGACATCGGTGATGTCCCACGCCGCGCTGCCGACCCGGGTCACCCGCACCTGCCGCTCGGCGCCCGCGCCGAGATCCACGTTGCCGAGATCGACAAACGGCGGTTCGAAGGTGACGTCGCCCCGGATGTTGCCGGCCACCCGCAGCTGCACCTCGGCGTAGAACGGCTTGTCGATCGTGACCGTCAACGTGGCCCCATGCTGGCCGAGAAACGTCCGGGTGTTGAACTTCGCGACGACCTCGGACGTCTCGTGCGTCTTGAGATCGTGCTTCGTGACCTCGGGCGACGTGCAGCCGCAGCTCGTCCGCACGCCGACGACGTGGAGGTCCTCCTTGTAGAGGTTGCGGAAGACGAACCGATACTCCGTCTTCGAGCCCTTGGCGACCGTGCCGAAGTTGTGGCTCGTCACCGGAAACATCTTCTTGGCCCATTCCTGGGCCTGGCCAACGTCCGCGACCAACGCGACACAGACCGAGACGCAGCACACGAGGGCTTGGCGAAGACCGACGGATGAACGGAACATGGAAGCGCCTGAAGACGAGGTGGCGCGGGCCGGGGAAAACTCGGACCGCTGCGCCCTGAAAAAGAGTACGAGTGCCATGGGAGGAGCGTCAACGCGGGGAGAAGGGAGGGGCGGCCACGGAGGCGGCCGAGGGGCGGGAGCCCGACCGGCCACCCCCTTTCAGTATTCACCCCAAGGGGTGTCGGTTCGGGCTTGGCCACCGGTTTTCCACGGGAAATGAAGGCCCGGTCCCGGCACGACCGATACAGCCCTTGAGGTTTCGTATGATGTCCGGTGTCGACGCTCGTTGACGGTGTCCGCGAGGCCACCCGGGCGGAGGACACCTCTCGTCGGCCACGCGGCTGACGAAAGCCAAACCAGACGGGGGCGTACCGGTATCGACCGGATGGCAAGAGGCCCGGATTGCGTGTCGTGGTTGGTCGGCTGGCCACGTTAAAAGTCGACCAAGCTTCAATTGCCGAAGCTCAGTTTTCTCTGGCTGCTTAACTAAGCAACCCCGA
>CAIKWU010000065.1 GCA_903831155.1 uncultured Planctomycetaceae bacterium
TCAACGCGGCCATCCATCACCACTGTCGTCCGAGCCGCTCTGCTCGCACGGGCCCGAACTCAGCGAGGGGCTGCCCATGCCCTGGAGCCGGCGTATGCCGACAAGCGCAGCCAGGATGGCGAAGCGCCGTCGGCATCCGAGTGAGCGGATGCCACGACGGCATCCGCAAACGTCCGGCGACGGGGCATGGGCACTCCCGAGCCAACCGAACGCCCCGAGCCCTCCGCGCGTCCCACGGGCGTAAAGCCGCCGTGGCGGCCGCCCCGTCCGCTGCTAAAATGCCCGGTTTGGTTTTTTGCCCCCGCAAGGACCGCCCGCACTCGTGCCCGCCTCCCCTTCCGTCAGCAAGGCCCAGCAGAAGGCGATCCAGAAGGCCGACACCCTCATCGAGGCCCTCGGCTGGATCCGCAAGTTCCGCGACACGACCACCGTGATCAAACTCGGTGGCAGCGTCGTGGAGCACCCCGACTCGCTCCGGCACCTGCTGCTCGACATCGTCTTCCTCTCCACGCTCGGGATGCGGATCGTCGTCGTCCACGGCGGCGGCAAGGCGATCAGCCGGGCGATGGACGAGGCCGGCATCGATCCCGTGTGGGTGCAGGGGCGCCGCTACACCGACGACGCCACCCTCTCGATCGTGGAGCGGGTGCTCGCGACGGAACTCAACCACGAACTCGTCGCCAAGCTGGAGGAGTACGGCGGCCGGGCGATGTCGCTCAACTTCCTCTCCACCAACGTGCTGTTCGGTGAGCGGCTCACGCTCGACGGACCAAACGGGGAACCGGTCGACCTCGGCCACGTGGGCGAGGTCACCAGGGTCGATCGGCTCACGATCGACAACCTGATGTACTCCGGCCAGGTGCCCGTGATCCCCTCGATGGCGCTGGGGCCCGATGGCCAGAAGCTCAACGTCAATGCCGACACGGCCGCCACGGCGGTCGCCGCCGCGATCGGCGCCGAGAAACTCGTCGTGCTCTCCGACATCCCCGGCGTGCTTCGCGACGTCAATGACCCCGAGAGCCTGATCCCGCACATCACCGCGGTCGAGGCGCGGAGCATGATCGCCGATGGCACGATCGCCGGCGGCATGATCCCGAAGATCGAGGGCTGCCTCGACACGCTCGCCCAGGGCGTGAAGAAGATCCACATCATCGACGGCCGGCTGCGGCATTCGCTCCTGCTCGAGATCTACACCACCAGCGGCGTCGGCACCGAACTCGTCCGCGACGACTCACTCGCCCCCCGCAAGCCGGCCGGCAAACGGTAGTTCAGTTTTCCCCAGTCACGGGAGAAACCCATGGCCACGATCGATTCCGCTTCCCACGCCATCGGCCCGAAGACCCGCCGCGTGATCGAGACCTTCGATCGCTACGTGGTGCCCAACTACAGGCGGTTTCCGATCTGCCTGGTGAAGGGGGAGGGCTCGCGGGTCTGGGACGCCGAGGGCCGCGAATACCTCGACCTCTTCCCGGGCTGGGGATGCAATCTCCTCGGCCACTGCCCGGGACCGGTCGTGAAGGCGGTGCAGGAGCAGATGGCGAGGCTCATCCACGTGCCCAACACGTGGTACACCGAACTGCAGGGGGAATGGGCGAAACTCCTGGCGGAACGGTCGTTCGGCGGGCAGGCCTTCTTCTGCAACTCGGGCACCGAGGCCAATGAGGCGGCGATCAAGCTCGTCAGGCTTCGCACGAACGGCGAGAAGTACAAGATCGTCACGTTCCAGGGGGGCTTTCACGGCCGCACCATGGGGAGCGTGACGGCCACCGCCCAGCCGAAGTACCACGAGGGGCTCGGGCCCATGCTCGCCGGCTTCCACTACGCCCCGCACGGCGACCTCGCGGCGGTCGAGAAACTGATCGACGACCGCACCGGTGGCATCATGGTGGAGCCGATTCTCGGCGAGGGGGGCGTGGTGCCCGCGCCGGCCGGCTTCCTCGAGGGCCTGCGGCGGATCTGCGACGAACGCGACCTGCTGCTCGTGTTCGACGAGGTGCAGTGCGGGTGCGGTCGCACGGGCAAGTGGTTCGGCTACCAGCACTTCGGCGTCACGCCCGACGTGATCACCCTCGCCAAGAGCCTCTGCGCCGGGGTCGCCGGCGGGGCCATGCTCACCACGGTCGATCTGGCCAAGCACCTTCGGCCCGGCATGCACGCAGCCACTTTCGGCGGCAACCCGATCGCCGCCGCGGCGGGCGTCGCCGCGATCCGGATGATCGAGGAGGAGGGCCTGCTCGAGCACGTCGATCGTGCGGCGGCGGCCTTCCGCACGCGGCTCGCCGCCCTCGCCGACTCATGCGACGTGGTCCGCGACGTCCGCGTGATGGGGATGATGATCGGCGTCGAACTCTCGATCGATGGGGCGGCCGTCGTGCAGGCCTGCCTCGACCGCAACCTGCTCGTCAACGCCACGCAGGGGCGGATCATCCGCCTGCTGCCGGCGATGAACGTCACGCAGGCCGAGGTCGAGGAGGGCTGCGACAAGCTCGGCGAGGCGATCCGCGAGGTGGCCGCCCGTGGCGCCGCATGACGAGGCTGCGATGTCGATCCGCCACCTGATCGTTCCCGAAGACCTGACCGCGGCCGAGATCGAGGCCGTGTTCGCGATCTCGCGCGACCTCCAGGAAAAGTTCGCGGCGGGCCGCCGCGATGCCCTCCTGCCGGGCCGGGTGCTGGCGCTCGTGTTCGAAAAGCAGAGCCTGCGGACCCGGGTCAGTTTTCAGGCCGCGATGACCCACCTCGGCGGCTCGAGCCTGTTTCTCGGTGCCGACACGGGCTTCGCCTCCTCCCGCGAGAGCATCGCCGACTTCGGCCGCGTGCTCAGCGAATACGTCGATGTGATCGTCTGCCGCTCCAAGGCCCACGACACGATCGTGCGGCTCGCGGAAGTCTCGAGCGTGCCGGTGATCAACGGCCTCTCCGACGAGTCCCACCCCTGCCAGGCACTCGCCGACATCTACACGCTTCGCCAGGAGGTGGGCCGCGTGAACGGCCTCACGATGGCCTTCGTGGGCGACGGCAACAACGTGGCGAGGTCGCTGGCGGTGGTCTGCGGCCTCCTGGGCATGCGATTCGTGCTGGCGGCGCCCGAGAAGTATCAGTTTGATGCCGCCTTCCGCCAGCACCTGAAGACGATCCTCCCCGCCGCCGAGATCACGGAGACGACCGACCCGGTGGCCGCGGTGAAGGATGCCGCGGTGGTCTACACCGACGTCTGGACCAGCATGGGCCAGGAGGCCGAGCGGCAGGAGCGGCTCAAGGCCTTCGCCCCCTACCAGGTGAACGCGGCCCTGATGGCCCACTGCCCGAGCGCGCTCTTCATGCACTGCCTGCCGGCCCGCCGGGGCGAGGAGGTCACCGACGAAGTGATCGACGGCGATCGCAGCGTGGTGGTGACGCAGGCCGCGAACCGGATGCACGTCCAGAAGGGGCTCATCGCCTGGCTGCTCGGCCACGCGTGAGGATCCCCGACGAGCGGGGCACCGCCCCGCACGTCGTCACGGCTTCGGGCCCGAGGGGGCCGGCCCTTCGTCGACGGCCTTCTTCGGTTCGAGCGTGATGGCGGCGGAGTTGATGCAGTACCTCAGGCCGGTGGGCGGCGGGCCGTCGTTGAAGACATGCCCGAGGTGGGCGCCGCAGCGGCGGCAGGTCACCTCGGTGCGGAGCATGAAGTGCGTCCGGTCCTCGTGCTCAGCGATCGCCGTCCCCTTCACGCCATCGACCGGCGCGAAGAAACTCGGCCAGCCGCAGCCGCTGTGGAACTTCTCCCCCGAGGCGAAGAGCGGCTCGCCGCAGCAGACGCAGCGGTAGGTGCCGGGCGTCTCGGTGTCGGTGTACTTTCCGGTGAAGGCCCGCTCCGTCGCCTTCTTCCGCGTGATCTCGTACTGCAGCGGAGTGAGCCGCTTCCGCCACTCGGCCTCCGACCTGGGAAGTTGGTCGTCCGGCACGCGGCCCGCCAGGGAGGGGTTGTCGGCGGGAGTGGCCTCGGCGGGAAATTGTTCGCTCACGATGGTGGTCTCCTGCGGTGGATTCTTCGGTCCGGGAGACGACGGCTCGACGGCGCTCGCCGACACGGCCATGCCGAGGCTGCAGACGATGACGGACGTACGGATCATCGATGCCTCCAGACCCCGACTCCGGTTCACCGCTCCCGCGGCCGGGCGTCGGGCTTCGTCTGCGGGACGTACGGATGATCCCGCTTTCGCAGCATCTCCGCCTTGACGATTCTATCCGGCTGGACGCCCAAGACAGGGCGGCCCTGATCGTCGGTGGTTCGCATGAGCTTCGAGAGCACGTCGAAACCCTCGATGACCCGGCCGAAGACCGTGTGCTTGCCGTCGAGGTGGTCGGTGGGGCGAAACGTCAGAAAGAACTGGGAGCCGCCGCTGTCGCGGCCGGCATGCGCCATTGAGAGCGTGCCGCGAAAATGCTTCCGGGCCTCGGGCGCGTCGACCTCGCAGGCGATCGTGTAGCCGGGGCCGCCGTGGCCGGTACCGGTTGGGTCGCCCCCCTGGGCCATGAAGCCGCCGATCACGCGATGGAACGGCGTGCCGTCGTAATAGCCCTTCTCCACGAGGCTGATGAAGTTGGCGACCGTGTTGGGGGCCTCGTTCTCGAAGAGTTCGACCACCACGTCACCGACGCTGGTGGAGAGCCGCACCCGCGGCAGGTCGTCGGCCGCCGCCTCGGCCTTTCGCTTCGCCATCTCCGACTCCACCTTCGGCCGCTCGCGAGCCACGGCGGCCCGGGCCTCCTGCAGCTGCTTTGGCGGCGCCCCTTTGGCCTCCGCCTTGGCGAGCCACGCGGCGACGTCGTCGGGACGCGACAGCGCCATGGCCGCCTGAGAAGCCAGGAGAAGCGTCTCGATGCCGGCCACACCGGCCGCGTCGAGTCTCGTGGCCTTCTCGAGGGCCACCTCCGGCGCATCGGCCTTGAACGCCCCCCCCACGGCGGACGCGCTGATCTCGCGGGCTTCGGTCGCCTCGGGATCGGCAATCGCGAGGGCGATCGCGGCGTTCTCGAGCCGGCTGCCCGCCGCCGCCGCCCGCGGCGCCAACTCCCGATACTTCGCCTCGATCCCGGCCTTGTCGGCATCGGGGAGGTGATACTGTCCCTGCAGCACGCTGAGTTCCGCGACCAGGCGACGCATCTCGGCCGATGCCCCGTCGAACTCGGCCTGCGCGGCCGCTTCGCCGACCGGCGGCTCCGCGGCGAACGGCCGCTGAAATGACACGGCGAGCCCCAGCAGCGCCACCGCCGTCACGCGCATCCCTGCATCCATGCGAGTCGGTCCTCCTGAAGTTCGCAGTACCATACCATCCAACCCCGGAAACTCCCCCAGATGCCCCGCCCCGCACGACAGCCGAAACGAACCCCGGACGGCGCGGCCGCCGGGGCCGCTTCCGCCCCCCGGATCATCGGAGGCGACCTGCGTGGACGGCGTCTGCCGCACGTGCCGGGGGCCGGCACGCGGCCGATGAAGGACCGCGTCCGGGAGAGCCTCTTCGACCTGCTGGGCACGTCCGTCCGGGGAACGGTGGCCCTCGACCTGTTCGCTGGCACCGGCGCCCTCGGGTTCGAGGCCCTGAGCCGGGGGGCGGGGCGGGCGGTCTTCGCGGAGCGGCACTTCCCGACCGCCGAGGCGATTCGTCGGACCTCCCGCGAGCTCGGCGTGGGCGACCGCTGCGACGTGCGACCCGGCGACGTGCTCCTCTGGTCGCGGCGGCTGCCCGACCTGCCGACCGACGCCCCGTGGCTCGTCTTCGTCTCCCCGCCGTGGGCGATGTTCGAGCCGGCCAACGCCCGCCACGCGGAGCTGCTCGCGGTCGTCGAGACCATGCGGCGTGCGGCCCCCGAGGGCAGCACGATCGTGGTCGAGGCCGACACCGGATTCGATGCTGCGAGGCTGCCCGAAGCGGCCGCGTGGGAGAGCCGGCCGATCCCGCCCGCCCACCTGCACTTTCTCCGCGTCGATCGCATGCCGACCTGACCGGCGGCCATTTCGGGGCGATTCCGATTCCAGGGGCGTCTGGTATCTTTCTGGTGATGCGGGGAGGCGGTCGCTTCCCCGTCTCGCAGGGCCATTCCGAACCATGCCGATGGACGTCGTCAACCAGCAGGACGCCAAGCCGTTCACCACCGTGGACGGCTCGACGATCCGCGAGCTCCTCGCCCACCGCAACTCGTCGATTCGCCAGCAGAGCCTCGCCGAGGCCCGGCTCGCGGTCGGCTGCGCGACGATCCCGCACCACCATGCAGTCACCGAGGAGATCTACTACATCCTCTCGGGCGCGGCGGAAATGACTCTTGGCCGCGAGTCCCGTCCGGTCCGCCCCGGCGATGCGATCGCGATCCCGCCCGGAGTCCGCCACACGATCCGCAACACGGGCGGTGAGGAGCTGGTGTTCCTCTGCACCTGCGCCCCGGGTTACGAGCACTCCGACACCTTCCTCGAGGAGCGCGATGCGTGCCTCGGGGCTGGACAGTCGACCCACCCTGACCGGCCCACCGCCACGACCTGACGGTCCCGCGGGCCGTCCCCCCTCCGATTCCTCCCATGGCCGACGCATTCTCGAAACTCCTGGTCGCCGAAGGCATCGTCTCCGCGGAGCAGCTCGCGGAGGCGTCGCGGCTCGCCGGCACGTCGGGCAAGAAGGTCCACGACGAGGTCGTTCGCCTCGGTTACGCGCCCGCCGAGAAGGTGATGAAGGCGCTGGCGAAGACGCACCGCCTCAAGTTCGTGAACCTCGCCGACATCTCCGTGCCCGAGGAGGTGGTGCAGCTCCTGCCGGAGAGCGTGGCCCGCGAGAACACGATCTTCCCGCTGTCGGAGTCGGGCGGCACGCTGCGGATCGCCACCTGCGACCCGAGCGACATGGACGCCCAGGAGAAGCTCCGCTTCATCCTCAACCGCGACATCGAGATGGCCATCGCCGTCCGCGAGCAGATCGTCGAGGCGATCAACCGCCACTACGGGCTCTCCGACGGCGAAAGTGCCGACTCGATGCTCCAGGAGTTCACCGACACCGCCATCGACTTCACCGAGACGGCGGTCGAGCAGCAGGCGGCGGCGGCCCAGGAGGACAACTCCGACGCCCCCGTCGTGAAGCTCGTGAACCTCGTGATCACCGAGGCCGTGCAGCTCCGCGCCAGCGACATCCACGTCGAGCCGTTCGAGGACCGGGTCCGCATCCGCTACCGGATCGACGGCCGGCTCGTCGAGCGCGACAATCCTCCCCGCCGCCTTCTCGGCGCGATCCTCTCCCGGATCAAGATCCTCTCCACGCTCGACATCGCCGAGCGGCGCCGGCCGCAGGACGGCCGCATCAAGCTCACCGCCGACGGCAAGGACTACGACCTCCGCGTCAGCGTGCTCCCCACCAACCACGGCCAGTCGGTCGTGATGCGGATCCTCGACAAGGACAACATTCGCGTCGGCATCCGCCAGCTGGGCCTCTCGGAGGGCGACTTCCGGCAGTTCAAGAACCTGATCCGCCGACCCAACGGCATCATCCTGGTGACGGGGCCGACGGGCTCCGGCAAGACGACCACGCTCTACGCGTCGCTCAACGAGCTCAACCGCCCGGACACGAAGATCATCACCGCCGAGGATCCGGTCGAGTACTACCTCGCCGGCATCAATCAGGTGGAGATCAAGCACCAGATCGGTCTCGACTTCGCCCGCGTCATCCGGGCCATGCTCCGGCAGGCCCCCAACGTGATCCTGGTGGGGGAGATGCGCGACACCGAGACCGCCCAGATGGGCATCCAGGCGTCGCTCACGGGCCACCTCGTGTTCAGCACGCTCCACACCAACGACGCCCCGGGCGCCATCACGCGGATGATCGACATGGGCGTGCCGGCCTACCTCGTGGCCTCCAGCGTGATCGCGGTCCTCGCCCAGCGGCTCGTCCGGGTCAACTGCACGAAGTGCAAGCAGCCGCACCAGCCGCTCGACACCCAGATCGAGGCGGCGGGCATCACGCCCGAGATGCTGCAGGGGGCCACGTTCATGAAGGGCCGCGGCTGCTCCAACTGCCAGAAGTCGGGCTACAAGGGGCGGCTGGGCATCTTCGAACTGATGGTGATGACCAACAAGATCCGCGAACTCGCCTTCCAAGGGGCGGCCACCCAGGAGATCCGCCGGGCGGCGGTGGGGCAGGGCATGAAGGTGATGTTCGAGGACGGCATCCAGAAGGCCCTCCGCGGGATCACCACGCTCGACGAGGTCTTCCGCGTCGCCAAAAAGACGGAGTAACGGTGCGGGCGGCGGCCGGTGCCGCCGCGAGGGCACGGGGCTTTCGCCGGGTGGCGGACGGCGGCCGGAACGAAACCAGGTGGAATTTTTCTGACCCCGACGGGACTTTTCCGTCGATCCAGCGCATAATGCACTTAGAGTCGGCGGGCGTCAGGGGCCCGGTTCCGACGCATGGCGAGCCATCCGTGATCCTCCGGGCTCCGTCCTCTTCACCCGCTCTCCGAGCGGCCGCTCTGAGCCGTGGGCAACTGTTCGGGCGACCGCGTTCCGGGCAGAATAGAATGTCTGTCGGAGGGACAGCCTTCGGCCGGACATCGCCCAGGTTTCGTGCTCCGCCCTTTTCGTCTTTCTTCCGCCAGGGGGTCGATTTCATGACCGCGACGGCCGGATCGTCCGCGCACGCCCAGCAACTCGAGAAGGTGCTCAAGGTGGCCGTGGAGAA
>CAIKWU010000066.1 GCA_903831155.1 uncultured Planctomycetaceae bacterium
GCGACGCGGTGGCCGCCCGGCACCAGTTTCGTGCCCAGTCGCACCGGCTGATCGTCACCGGCCTGTGCGCCGACTGTCGGTCGAGCAAGAGCCGCACGCGGCATCAGGACCGGATCTGAATCCGGTGACACCACGCTGAACGCGGCGTCTGGTGGCGGGTCACCCCACGCCTCACGGCGTTGGGCTTGGACAATGCGAGGTGAGTAGCACAGGTTTCCAACCTGTGCCGGATGTGCCGCAGATTAAAAACCTGCGCTCCGGATGCGGATTGAAAGCCGACCGGCCGTAAGGCCGCGGGCACGCCACGCTGGACGCAGCGTCTGGTGGTGGGTCACCCCACGCCTTACGGCGTTGGGCTTGGACGGGGGGCGTCGTCACCCGGTGCGGTCGGCGTCTGCTCGAGGAGTTCCGCTGCCTGCCGCGGATCGACGGACGCTGTGAATCGCACCACGGTTCGTTCCGTCACCGAGGCGATCCACGTGTCATCAGCGCCGAAGGCGGCACGATTGAGGATGTGGGCCGTCGGCGCGAGCGTGGCGACGGAGCGGCCGGTCTGTAGGTCGGCCACGACAAGACTGCCCGGTGTCCAGCCCGCGGTTCCCACGGCCGCGGCCGAGACGTTGTCTTCCGCCCGGCCCACGAATCGGTCGCCCTTGTGCGAGATGGCGAACGGCGCGAGCGCCGTCTTCAGCTGCGAAACGAGCCGGCCGTCCGACACGCGATGCTGACGGAGCGTGCCGGGAGCCAGGCCGATGTAGATCGTCTCGCCGTCCGGGGCGAACTGGGCCTTCGTCACGGACGCGTCGAGGGGCCAGGATGCCAGTGCGTCTCCGCTGCGGAGGTCGTGGATGCGAAAGTCGCCGGGGCTGTCGGTGCGACCTGCCGCGAATCGGCCGGTGGGAGGGTGGGTCGCAAAGGTGTTGCCGGCTTCGAACGAGTAGCGTGTTGCGCCGTCGGCGACGCGATAGCCAACGACGGTTCCGTCGGCCGAGCAGAAGGCGACGGTGTCGCCATCGGGTGTGATCACGAACTCCCGGTTCAGTCGGCCGTTGACGCCGTCGAAGCCATCCAGCGTGAAACTGGCCTGGGTGGTCGCTCGGCGGCGATCGGCGTCGAGCCGATAGACCGTGGCGATCTTGCGATGGAACGTGTCGCCGATGTGACCGCCGCCGGTGTTCTCCTGCCAGAGCACGGCGACGGTCTGGCCGTCCGGCGTGGCCGTCACGCCCCACGCCACGGCGTTCCTGCCCGGCGCCGGGGCGGGCGGCTCGAGGGGCACCGTCCGGCGCTCGCCGTTCGCCAGCGAGACGATCTGCAGCTCGTTTCCAAGGCAGGCGAAGGTCTCCTGGTCATCGGCGTGAAAGCTCCAGAAGTCGGTGCCGCATGCCTTGCAGGCGAGCGATGACGCGGGAACCTCCTTCATGCCGGCCAGTCGTGCGGGCGTGGCCGCGAACACCAGCACGGAACTTCCCGTCGTCAGCGCCAGCGTTTCCGTGATGGCGTCGTAGGCTGGAATGGCGACGGGGGTGTTCACGTGCGGCCAGAGCGCCTCGCCGAGCACCGCCTGCACCCGCGAGAAGCCGTAGCCATCCTCGGGCAGGGGCATGAGGATCAACGGTCGCGGCGCTGGGGCTCGCTCGACCAGCGGCATCCACACCCGACTGACCGAATCGGGGGCGATCATCGCCACCGCCGTCTCGCCCGAGGCGGCGTCGGCGACGCACTCGACCGACGAACCCTGCCGGTAGAGCACCCCGATCGCCCCCAGGCCGTTGCCTTCGGGCTCTCGGTCGAGCGTGAAGTCGTAGCGGAGCAGGCGGACCCGCTCGCTGAGGGATGACGGCGACCAGCCGCCCACGACCGCGGTCTCCGATTCGAAGGCCAGGTCGTGGACCGCCAGTTTGAACGCACTGGGCTCGTCGGCGGCCAGATCCCAGTGGAACTTCGGCTCGCTCCAGATTCCGGAGTGCCAGACAACGCGGCTGCCGCCCGGTGAGATCGCCAGGCCAGGTTGGCCGGAGCGGCGTGGCACGCGAAACGTGCGGCTGGCGACCTGCCGGCCGGCGACGTCGAACACGGCGGCGAGCCCGACGCGGTTGAGCGCCGCCAGGCGGGAGCCATCGGCGCTCGACCGCAGCGACGTGACCTCGCCCGGCATGGCACACGTGCCGGCGACGGCGAGCGTCGGGATCGTGAGCATCCGGATGCCGGAGAAGGGGACCACGACGGCCAGCCGGTCGGCGGCGACCGGGCACGGCATGCAGGTGCCGGCAATGGCGGCCGTCGCCAGCGGGCCGTCGTCGCCAAGCCGGTGAAGCTCGACTCGGTCGGCGAAGCCTTGCACCA
>CAIKWU010000067.1 GCA_903831155.1 uncultured Planctomycetaceae bacterium
GCCGCCAGGGCCGACCGCTTGCGGTAGATGTCGGCCGTGGTGATCTCGGTGTAGAACCGCCTCAGGAGCGGATCGTAGGCCGGACCCAGGAACGCTGGCGTGGCCTGCAGGGCACCGGTCGAGATGCCGGTGACCACCTTGAAGTTGGGCCGGTCGCCCCGCTCGCTCCAGCCGCAGAGCATTCCCGCGCCGAAGGCCCCGTGGGCCCCGCCGCCCGAGAGGGCGAGAAAGTCGTACTCGCGGACACCGTCGCCGTCGCGATCGAACTCGCGGGGGTCCTCGAGGCGGATCGACTCCGCGATCGTCCGCTGCATGCCCGACGGCACCTTGGTGTCGAAGGTCTCGAGGTCGATCGCGCCCCACGGCCGGCCGATCGACGCCCCGGTCGGCGGTGGCGCCGTCCGACGCTCCATGCGGGCCGCAAGCATGGCGGCCGCAGCGGCCAGCAGCACGATGGGGATCGCCGCGCCCGCGGCGAGCAGGGCGATGGTTCGCTTCCAGGACATGCCGCCGAGAATAGGGCGGTCGCCGGCGCGGCGTCCAGAACCGGCCCGCAGCGGCGGGCGCGTCAGGCGGCGACGGTGGACCGGCGGTCGTGGTGCGGCGTGGACCGCAGCAGCACGCAGCCCTGCAGGGCCTCGGGCCGGCCGGGGCTGCCGACGGCCGCGGTCGGGCAGGCGATCACGCCCGTCAGCCGCGACCAGGTCTCGTGGAGAGCGTGCGGCACGGAGCAGGCGCTCACGTTGCCCGTCCGCCGCGTGAGCCCGTTGACGAGTTCGCCCTGCACGCCCAGTTCGTCGAGCTTCATCCCCGCGAACCGCACGATCCCGGTGCCGGCCTGGTGGGGCACCACGAAGCTCACGTCGCCGGGGGGGATCGCCGACTCGGCGAGCGCCTTCGCGACCGCCGCCGACATCGCCCGCGGCGCGATCTCCGCGATCGCCATGCCGTCGAGCGAGTAGACGAGCCTCGCCGCGTCGTGGGCCGTGCCGCCGTCGGGGGCCGGCACCGGCACGTGGTCGCGGACATGGAAGTCGAAGGCGGCCTTCGGCACCGCCTGCTTCTCCGCGTCGGCGTGGATGATCTCGAAGTGGATCGGATGGCGGCGGCTCGCGGGCGTGGCGAGCAGCGTGGCCGAGGCCATGTCGCCGAACAGGCCCGCCGTCTGCACGTTGGAGTAGTCGGTGATCCGGCTGATGCGGGTGGCGACCACCACGAGCACGAACTCGTCGCGACGCAGGGCGAGCCGCGGCGCCCAGCGTCGGGCGACGAGCGAGAGCGCCCGGCTGAAGCCGCAGCAGAACCAGTTGATGCCGATCGAGCGGCAGCGGGTCAGGCCGAGCTCGCGGACCACCTGCCGGGCGGCGCGGCCCGGACGCTCGCGGTCGGCGCCGGCGGCGTCGAGATGTTGCTGGGCGACCGACGCCGGGATGAACGACGGCGACACGAACACGATCCCGCGGCAGTCGGCGAGGTTGCAGCCCGTCTCCCTTTGCAGCTTCCGCACCGCGGCCACGCCCATGGTGACCTCGTCGTCGAGCGAGATCGCCCGCGCCTCGATGCCGGTGTGGTGCGAGAACTTCCGCGGCATCGCCGCGCCGAACCAGGCGTTGTCGAGTTCCCAGGTCGGCTGGTGGACGGCGATCGCGGAGATGCCGAGCGAGGCGGGATTCATGCGAGCCTGGCGCGCGGGTGGAGCCGGACGGGCGCCACGCCCGTCCTCGAGGGCGGGGATTCTGGCGAGCGCGCGTCGCAGGAGCCAGTGCGAAATCACCGGTGATTCCCCTATCCTTGCGGTCCCCGCGCCGTTCGTCGGGCGGTTCCCAGCAACGCTACCTTCGATTCACGGGGCGTGCGGAACCGGGCGTATTCCCGTAGAAAAGCGGTGTTTCCCCGGGAGGCTCGCCATGACCCGCTGCACGCGCCGCCGCTTCCTTGCAGGCTCGGCCGCCGCCTGCGCCCTGGCCGGGACCGCCGCCGCCGACACCGCGGCGATGCCCCGGTATCCCGTCGGCGTGTGCGACTGGATGATCCTCAAGCGGCAGAAACTCGGCGCCTTCAAGCTCGCCGCCGAGATCGCCGCCGACGGGGTCGAGGTCGACATGGGCGGCCTCGGCGACCGGCCCACGTTCGACAACCGGCTCGCCGATCCCGCGGTCCGCGAGCAGTTCCTCGCCGAGGCCGCCGCCCGCGGCCTGCGGATCTGCTCCCTGGCGATGTCGGGCTTCTATGCCCAGTCGTTCGCCGAGCGCGACGGCATCGACCGCGTGGTGCAGGACACCATCGACACGACGGTGGCGATGGGGGCGGCCACCATCTTCCTGCCGCTCGGCGTGCGGAGCGACCTCGTGGCCCATCCCGACCTGCGGCCGGCCGTCGTGGCCCGGCTGCAGGAGGCCGGGAGACGCGCCGCCGACGCCGGGGTGGTGATCGGCATCGAAACCGCGCTCGACGCGGCGGGCGAGGTGCGGCTCCTCGACGACATCGGCTCCCCCGCGATCCGATCGTATTTCAACTTCGCCAATGCCCTGCAGAACGGCCGCGATCTCCATGCCGAACTCCGCACGCTCGGGGCCGACCGCATCCGCCAGATCCACGCGAGCAACCAGGATGGCGTGACCCTCGAGCACGATCCGCAGATCGACCTCGGGGCCGTGCGGCAGACGCTCGACGACCTGGACTGGCGGGGCTGGCTCGTGATCGAGCGGTCACGAGATGCCGCCGACGCCCGCAACGTGGTGGGCAACTTCGGGGCCAACGCCCGGCACCTGAAGCGGGTCTTCCAGAAAGACTGACCGCGGCCTCACGCCCCGCAGCCTCTACCGGCCCGAGCCGCAGGATCACGCGGCGTCGGACCGTCGCCAGGTCCGCTCGCGGTAGTCGTCGCCGGCGGCGAGGATCGCGGCGAGCGCCTCGAAGACGTTCGTCTGGCCCTCGTCGAACGAGCGGGTCGCCTCCTTGATCTCGGCCATCGCGAGAATCGCAAGGCGGGCCAGGGCGATGGTGTCGTGGGAATCCATGATCGAAAGCCTCCGTGCTTCTGACAGGCCAAAAAGTTTTCGGGGGAGGCCGCACATCCCCCACCAGGGAGTATCTAATAACCCCTGGGCCGGCCGCGTCTTTCACACGGCCTGCGTTTGTCACACTCCGCGCGCCGAGACCGACGTTGACGAACACCGGAGCCCTCAGCACAATCCACGACATCCTTCTAGGGGGGGGGGGGGGGTATCGTGCTGCATTTTTTTCCGGCGTCTCCAGAGCACACGTGGCTCGGCTACCACCGCGATTTCCGGCCGGATCACCGGCACGTGGTCAGCCATGTGCATCGCTGCATCAAGGTCGTGCTGCACGTCGACGCAACGGTGGACTGGAGCACCGCCGGCCGCGTGAGCCACTACGACACCGCCGTCGGCGGCGTGGGCATCTGGCCTGCCGACGAGCGCGACCACACGTTCGTGATCAGACCGCGGGACCGGGCACGATCCTTCATCCTCCTGATCCCTCCGGATTCGATCCTCGCCGCCGCGGCCGCCGAGGGGATCCGTTCGGATCTGGCTGGGCGGCCGCGCTACGTGCTCTGCGACGCCGGCCTGCGGCAATCGGTGCTCGGCGTCATCGACCACGTGACCGGCCGCCGGGGCACCGCGCCTCCTCACGACGAGCCGTTCCACCTGCTCGCCCTGCGAGTCGCCGAGGTGATCACGGGCCGCAGGTCCGAGTGGCACCGCGACACGGCCGCGTTCACCGGGCCCGTGCTCGACCAGATCGTTTCCCTTGTGGACGAGAGCCTGGCCGCTCCGCCGGGCCTGGCGCACCTCGCGGCGCTCACCGGCCTCTCGCCCGGCCACTTTGCCCGCAAGTTCACCTCGTCCACCGGCCTGAGCCTCGGGCGGTTCGTCAACAGGCGTCGGGTGCGGCGGGCGCTCGACCGACTGCGTGACCGGACCGTTCCGCTGAGCCACCTGGCCGTCGAACTCGGCTACGACTCCCAGAGCCACTTCACCCGCGTGTTCCGCGGACTCA
>CAIKWU010000068.1 GCA_903831155.1 uncultured Planctomycetaceae bacterium
CTCACGAAGCGGGCCTCCAGGGCAGCAGGGCAACCCGAGACCCGGACCGCCCGGGGCCCCGCCGGCGGTCCCGCCCCGGTGAAGTGACCGAACGGGGCCGAGCCGACCTCGCGGCCCACTGACGCCGGTACCGCGGCGGCCGCCCTCCATCCGGACCGAAGCACGGCCGAGCCGGGCCGAAGCACGGGCGAGCGGCCTCAAAGTCCGCGAAAACGGCATTTTCTCGCCAAAGCCCCCACTTTCTTGACATCCGGGGCACGGCTGTTAGGTTTTCAGCCAAGTTTGCCCGATCGGAATGGCTTCCCCAGCCGGCAGTGTCAACCCCGTTTACCACGGGGTGGCTGCGATTCCGGGACGGCAGAAGACAACTCTGCTGCGGTCCGGTAGCCGTCCCGGATCGGTTTTCAGTTCGTGACGGCTTCGACTGGACGCAGTTCGCGTTCCGTTCCTTCACTGGAGGTTCTGATGAAGCGGTATCTCGGTTTTGCTCTCGCGATGTTCTTCGCGATCGTGGCCATCGCCCTCGTCGGTGGCGACTCGGGCGCGATCGCCGGTCACGGCTGCCACGGCGGCCGGAAGTGCCACGGCGGCCTGTTCGCCAAGCACCACGCCAACAAGTGCCACGGCGGCCTGCTCGCCAAGCACCGCGCCAAGAAGGCCGCCCGCTGCCACGGCGAGGAAGCCGTCGCGTGTGAGTCGGCTGCTTGTGACTCGGGCTGCGGTGAGGCCGCCTCGTGCGGCGATTGCGGCTGCGGCGAGGCCGTCGCGACCGAGGGTTGCTCGAGCTGCGGCGGTGAGGTCAGCGGCGGCTGCGCCGGTGGCGACTGCAGCGGTGCCGGCGTGATCTCCGAGGGCGTGCCGACCGAGGCCGCTCCGGCTGCCCCGGTCGCCGAGCCCGCCAAGACCTGAGTTCGCTGATCTCACCCGGCGGCCAGCCCGCCGTCGGCGAGACGCGATCCAAAAACGACCGGGCCTCCCGCGAGGGAGGCCCGGTTTTTTTATTGGCCGCTCGTCGGAGCGGGCGGCGGAGCCGGCTCCTGCGGTGGCGGCCGACGCTGCAGGATCCGACCCCTGCGCGGCGGCGGTGCGTCTGGATTGGCGGCCTCCGCGGCCCGCCGCTCGGCTCGCCGCCGCGCCACTTCGTCGAGCACGCCGCCGACGATGTCGACGATCGCCTCGGTCGTGTCAGGCTTGGCTCCGGCCTGCTGGGCAGCCTCGCCGGCCATCCTCGCCGCCTTCTGCCGGGGCGTCTCGGGGGCGTCGCCCGCCGCCGCGTCGGGGGACGGCGAGGCAGGCTCGTCGGCCGATGCCTGCTTCACCTCGGTGTCGGCCTTCGGGGGAGCGGTTTGTGGGGAGGTCGTTCCGCCCGGCGGCGTCCAACCCGGTCGCGGAGGCGTGGTCAACCGGCCCGTGTCGCCGGGAGCCGTGGCGACCGGAGCCCCGCCCTGGGCCGTCGGGGGCGTGGCGGCCCGCGGCGGCGTCGGCACGGCCGGCTCGGGCCGTGCACCGTTCCGCAGCCGATCCACGAAATCGACAAGCACCTGCCCGGCGGCTTCCTTGATCGAACCGTCGAAGATCACCTTGGGATCCCCGAGCACGCCGCCGACGCCCAGCGAGACCTGCTTGCCCGACAGGGCCGCGACGAGCGGACGGTCCTGCGGCAGGTCGGGCGGAATCGGCAGGGACAGCTTCAGGTCGAGCGAGCGGTCATCGAGGCCGACGGATCCCTGCGATCGCACGTCGAGCCGCTGGCCGGGCTTCTTGAGCGGAATGCCGAACTCCAGCCCCTCGTGCCACATCCTTCGTTCGGCGAGATGGAAGGTCACGTCGGCCTCGTCGGCGATCCGGAGCGTGGGGGGCGGAGGCAGGGTGACGGGAAGCGAACGGAACATGTTCTCGACGAGCGGCCCCGGGCCGAGCACGACCTCGTGCATCTGCAGCAGCCCGGCGAGCCGCGCCTCCTCGGGCCGACCCACGGGAAACGTCGCCCCGTCGAGACGCAGCGAGAACCGGCCGCTCGTGCGGGCCGCGTCGGCGAATACCGGCACGATGTACGCCAGCACCTCGTGGGCCACGGTCTGCTGGAGCTGGGCATGCGTGAGCAACTGCACCGGCTCGATCGTCCAGGCGGCGTAGCCGTCGGCGGCGTTGCCGAGCGTGGCCTTGACGTCGATCGGATCGCTCACCCATGCGTCGGTCGTCCACGGACCGCTGATGCGGACGACGGCGTCCTCCACCTCGAGCCTCAGGCCAAGGGCCGCACGCCGCGGCCGGGATGGAGCCGGGGCGCCGCCAAGGCCGTTGTCCCGGGGGGGCAAGATCGAATCGAGATTGGAGCGATGCTCACGGTCGAAGGCGACGTCGGCGGCGAGCCCCTCGACCCGCACCCGGCCGAGGTCACCGGCGGAGAGGAGGATGCCGGCGAGTCCGTGCTCGACCTCCACACGACGCACGGCGATCGGCGTCGGGTCGCCGCTGTGGGGCACGATCGCGAGGTCTTCGAGCACGATCGGGCCGAACCAGCCCAGCCGCACACGACCCGGACGCACGTCGGCCGCGAGTTCCGGCACCGCCGTGGCGACGAGTTTCGTGATCCGCTCGGGAGTGCCGATCACGGACGGCAGGACGGCCAGCACCGCCAGCACGACCACCATCAGGGTGGAGAAGATCCAGCGAAGCAGCCTCCAACCGGTGCGGCGGGCGTTCACGGGCGGGGAGGCGGGAGCGGCGTCGATCGTCGGCATCGCGGTGGGTCTCCTGGGAACCGCCAGCCTACCCGCGGCGGGAAGGCGTCGGCACCTCCCCGCGGGCCGGTTGGGCCGGCGGTCGCGATTCTACGCACGCTGCGGTCCGACGGGTCTGGCGTCTGCTACAATCAGCGGCCGACGCGGGCGTAGCTCAGTTGGTAGAGCGCTAGCTTCCCAAGCTGGATGTCGAGGGTTCGAGTCCCTTCGCCCGCTGTTGCACGCCCGCAGTGCCATCCTGGCCACTGCGGGCTGATGAGGACTCGCCATCCGGGCCCGCTCACCTCGACGTCAGGTCGATGTTCACGACGTTTGGCCCGCCGACGATCTCCTTCGGAAACTCCGTGTTGGGTACGGGGCGGCCGTTCGCAACCA
>CAIKWU010000069.1 GCA_903831155.1 uncultured Planctomycetaceae bacterium
CCGATGATCAACCGGTCATAGGGCCGCGCTGCGTCGAGGATCACGGCGATCAGCGGGGCATCAGCCATGGGGCACCAGCGTGGGCACGTTCAGGCGGCGAGCAGGTGCTCCAGCACGAGCCGCTCCAACGACTCGTAGTCGCGGTTCGCGATGCACTCGGCTGCGGCCTTCGTTGGGAATGACCGTACCTTGGCAACGAGCATCTCGAAGATTCGCTTGCTGGTGGCGAGGTGCGCGGTTGCAGCCCCGGCCCGCTGCGTTCTCTGGGCCTTGACGTCAAACCCGATGAAGCGGCCCGTTTCAGCGTAGCCGGCCAACTCCAAAACGCGGACCTGATCGAACGCCCCCCGCAGGTTCGCGGCCCCGAAGACCTTATCTTGGTCAAACTTCAGGCCGTTCTGGTCGTTGAGGTGCACGCTCCAGAGTTTGCCGGCGGCGAGCGCGAAGCCCATCTCGTCAGCCGGGTCGAGTCCCGCGAGGATCGCATGGGCCGTCTCGATGAGCACGCCCACCCGCGCCGGATCGGACGACCGCGCGCCGAGCGCCAGGGCATGGCCAATGGTCGGCACGAAGGCGTGATCAACCGGTTCGTTGGGCTTTGGCTCGATGGCGATCCGCACGTTCGGCGCCGCCGACAGGATCGCATCGATCGCCAAGAGCATCTGGCGGGATGCCTCGATGGGGTTCTTGCTCTCCCGCACGTTCGTGCCCTCGCGGGCGGGCCACATCACGATCAGGTCGCAGCCGAGCGCGAGTGCCACGTCAACGGCCCGCTTCGACCGCTCGATGGCCCACGTCCGGGCTTTGGAACAGTTGCTGGTGTAGCCGCCGTCGATGCCGTGGGTGTTCTCCCATAACCGCGGGGCGACGAACTCGGGAACGAGACCTCGGTCGTCGAGTCGCTTCCGCATCTCCCGGGCTTCGCGAACAATCGCCGCGGGCGGGAGATCCTCAAGAGCGGGCACGGCGTCGTCGTCGTGAAACTGCACCGCAGCGAAGCCGAGGTCGATCGCCGCACAGAGCACGTCGTCGAAGGAAACGGGAGGCCGTACCGGGGGTCCGAATGGGTCGGCGCCGGGATGGATATTCCAAGGACCGAGTGAAAAGCGATAGGTGGTGGACATGGGTATTTCCAACATTGTGCGGATTGGAGACCAGTGCTCAGCACAGACGATACCGGAGCCCATGTGCGAAATATCGTAAACATTGTACGTTTTGCAAGCAGGCCATGGGGCCGCGGGAAACCGCCCGATTAGACTCCGGGCTATGACTGAATCCCTCGCCCCGCCGAAGAAAACCCTCGACGCGAAGCTCGCCCGGCTCCTGGCCGACCCGGGCTGCCGCGACTTCATCCTGGCCGACGCCAAGGACGCCGACATGGCGTTTGGCCTCGCGGCCCCCGGACTGGCTGCGGGCGGGCAGCCCGGCAGCGGGCCGTTTCGGTCGATGGCCGACTTCCGCAGCCATATCCGCGAAATCGTCGCCGAGGGCCTCGTCGACGTGATGCTCATGAGCGCGAGCACGAGCGACGTCCTCGCCGTGGAAGAGCGGCTGTTTGCCAACTCGCCGGTCACGCCCGCCGTGCGGATGAACGACACCACCGACTTCTGGCTCGCGGCCGGCTCGGGACCCTACACCAGCCAGCCGGCCCTGCCGTGTTCGACCACCACGATCCCGC
>CAIKWU010000070.1 GCA_903831155.1 uncultured Planctomycetaceae bacterium
CCCGTCCTATCTCGCGGCCTTCGACCGCACGACGGGCGACCTCGTCTGGAAGCACGATCGCGACGTGCCGGCTCCGTCGGAAGCGGCACAGAGCTACTCGACGCCGATCGTCGCCGCGGGCGATCCGGCGAAGGGCGAGCCCGCCGAGCTGCTCTTCGTGCTCGGAGCCGACCACGTCACGGCCCACGATGCCGCCGATGGAAAGGAGCTTTGGCGGGTGGGAGGCTTGAACCCGGAGGCCAACGGCTTCTTCCGTTCGATCGCCTCGCCAGTCCTCGCCGGCGAGCTCGTGATCGCCCCCTACGCCCGTGGCGGCACGATCACGGCGATCCGTCGCGGCGGCACAGGCGACGTCACGGCCAGCCACGTGGCGTGGACGCGGAAGGACATCGGTGCCGACGTGCCGACGCCCGCGGTGAAGGACGGCCGGATGGTCGTCTGCACCGACAAGGGTGTCGTGGAGGGTCTCGATGCCGCCACCGGAAAGACGGCGTGGCGGACCGAACTCCCCAAGAACCGCAACGCCTACAGCGCCTCGCCGGTGATCGTCGACGGCCGGGTGATTCTCGTCCGCGAGGATGGCGCGGCCAGTGTGCTCGAATGGCCGGGGGCCGCCGCCGCGGAGGTGTCCGTGCTCGGGGGCGGCAACGTCGAGGAGATGACCGTGGCGACGCCCGTCTGCGTGGACGGGCGGATGTTCCTGCGGACACATGATTCCCTGTGGTGCATCGGAGCAAAGTGATGCGTGATAGCCGAGTGTTGATGGGGCTGGCGGCGGCGGGGCTCGTGGCGGCATGCGGCTGGCCTGCGGGAGGCGCCGAGAGCCAGCCCCCGGCGCGGCTGCTCGTGGTGAGCGTGACCACCGGCTTTCGGCATGCCTCGATCGGCACCGCCGAGCCCATCCTCGAGGAACTCGGCCGCTCGACCGCCCTCTTCCACTGCGACCACCTGCGGATGCCGCCGGGCCGTCTGCCGCAGCCCAAGGCTCCGAAGCGGGCGAAGGACACGTCGAACGAGGACTGGAAGAAGCTGGAGGCCGAGTTCAAGCAGGCTCAGGAGAAGTTTCGCCGCGATGACGAGGCCTGGCAGGCGGGCCTGAAGGCTGAGTTCGCCAAGGTGTTTTCGGCCGAGTCGCTCCGCGACTTCGACGGCGTGATCTTCCTGAGCACGACGGGGGACCTGCCCGTGCCTGACCTCACGGCCTTTCTCGACTGGATCAAGTCGGGCAAGGCCTTCATCGGCTTCCATGCGGCGACCGACACCTTCAAGAGTTCCGACGCCTACTGCGAGATGATCGGCGGCCACTTCGCCGGGCATCCGTGGAACGCGGCGGGCGAGCATGCGTTCGTGGTTCACGAGACCGGCCACCGCGTGGCGGCGATGTTTCCGGAGCGGTTTCGCTGGAAGGACGAGATCTACCAGTACGACCTCCGCTACGAGCCCAAGAACCTCCGCGTGCTCGTCAGCCTCGACATGCAGGCGAGCAGCCCGAAGGAGCCCTGGCACGTCCCGGTGGCCTGGGTCCGCGACTACGGAAAGGGCCGGGTGTTTTCCACCAACTTCGGCCACAACGACGCCACCTGGAAGGAGCCGATGTTTCAGAAGCACATGGCCGAGGGGATCGCCTGGGCCCTCGGCCGCTTTGATGCTCCCGCGGTGCCGAATCCGGAGGTGCAGGCGGCCGAGTATCTGCGGAGCGTGGTCGCGGCGGCCGCCGCGGCAACGAAGGCCGACGCCCTGCGGGCGAAGGCCGACGCAAAGATCGCGAAGGATGCCGCCTGGGCGGCAGGCCTGCGGCCGATGCTTCTCGAGATCCGCGGCATGAAGCCCGAGGACCGGGCTGCTGCCTACGCGAAGGTGATCGCCGAGGTCGAGAAGCCGTGAGGCTCGTCGTCGCGATGGTCATGGCGGCGCTGGTCGCCACGGTCGCAGTGGCCGCCCCGCCCAACGTCGTCGTGATCCTCGCCGACGACCTCGGCTTCTCCGACCTCGGCTGCCACGGCGGTGAGATCGACACGCCTCACCTCGACCGGCTCGCGGCTGGCGGCCTCCGATTCACCCAGGGCTACAACACGGCCCGCTGCTGGCCCACGCGGGCGGCTCTCCTCACCGGCTATTACGCTCAGGCCGTCCGCCGTGACGGGATGCCCGGCGGGCCAGGGGGGGCGAAGGCGCCGCGGCCGGCATGGGCGCGGCTGCTGCCCCAACTGCTCGCGCCGGCCGGCTACCGTTCCTACCACTCGGGCAAGTGGCACATCGACGGCGACCCGCTCGAGCAGGGGTTCGCGCGGTCGCTCGACGTGAACGCGACGGGCCAGAGCAACTACTTCGACCCTGCGGGTGTCGTCGGGGAGCCGCAGCCGCGGGCCGATGCCGACTTCTATGCCACGCGGGCGATCGGCGACCATGCCGTGGACTGCCTTGCGGAGCACGCCCGCGACCATGCGGGCACGCCGTTTTGTCACTATGTCGCCTTCACCGCACCCCACTTTCCACTCCAGGCGCCGCCCGAACTGATCGCGAAATACCGCGAGCGGTACGGGGCCGGATGGGACGCCATCCGCGAGGCACGAATCGCGAGAGTCCGGCACCTTGGCATCGTCACCACGCCGGCCGCTGCGATCGAGCGGGACGTGGGCCCGCCGTACGGCTTCCCCGATGCGGTCGAGCGGCTGGGCCCGGGGGAGGTGACCAGGCCCGTCGAGTGGCGGTCGCTGACGGCGGTGCAGCAGGCCTTTCAGGCGGAGAAAATGGCGATCCATGCCGCGATGGTCGAGGCCATGGATCGCGAGGTGGGGCGGATCGTCGCGCAGCTGACTGCCATGCAGGCCGTGGACGACACGCTCGTGCTCTTCCTGAGCGACAACGGCGCGTCGGCCGAGATCATGATCAGGGGTGAGGGCCACGACCCCGCCGCGCCGCCGGGATCGCGACAGACATTTCTCTGCCTCGGGCCGGGCTGGTCGGCCGCGTGCAACGCGCCGTTTCGTCGTCACAAGACCTGGGTGCACGAGGGGGGCATCGCCACGCCCTGGATCGTGCACTGGCCGCGGGGGGTTTCCGATCGGGGCCAGCTCCGAAGCCAGCCGGTCCACGTGATCGATGTCGTGCCCACGGTGCTCGAACTCGCCGGTGTGCCGATGCCGCGGGAGCACGACGGAGAGCCCGTGCCGCCGCTGCAGGGTCGGAGTTTCGCCGCATCGCTTGCCAGCGCGAGCGCCGAGCCGGCGCACGACTCGCTCTGGTGGTGCCACGAAGGTCATCGGGCCGTCCGCGTCGGTGACTGGAAGCTCGTGGCGACGAAGGGGGCCCAGTGGGAGCTCTACGACCTCGCGGCCGACCGCTGCGAGACCAAGGATCTCGCGGCGGAGGAGCCTGGGCGGGTGGCCGCCCTGGAGGCCGAGTGGAATCGGATCGCCGACGACTGCCGCCGGCTCGCGGGGCCGGGCCAGGCCGCAGCGAAGAAGGCCGCCACGCGTCGGTCCCGGAAGTCTCCGAACATCGTTTACGTGATGACCGACGATCAGGGCTACGGCGACATCGCCGCCCACGGCAATCCCGTGATCAGGACGCCGAACCTCGACCGCCTGCATCGGGAGAGCGTGCGGCTGACCGAGTTCCACGCGAGCCCCACCTGCGCCCCGACGCGGGCGGCGCTCCTCACCGGCCGCCACGAGTTTCGCTCCGGTGTGACGCACACGATCCACGAGCGGGAGCGGCTCGCCCTCTCCGCGACGACGCTGCCCGAGCTCCTCAAGACCGCCGGCTACGCCACGGGAATCTTCGGCAAGTGGCATCTCGGCGACGAAGACGCCTACCAGCCCGGTCGCCGTGGCTTCGACCGCACGTTCATCCACGGCGCAGGGGGCATCGGGCAGACGTTTCCCGGCAGCTGCGGCGATGTGGAGGGCAACCGCTATCGCGATCCGGTGATCCGCAGCGACGGCACGTTCGTGCCGACCGAGGGCTACTGCACCGACGTTTTTTTTGGTGAGGCGCTGCGGTGGATCGAGGACCGCCACCAGGCCGGCGAGCCGTTCTTCTGCTCCCTCACGCCCAACGCCCCGCACGATCCGCTCGACTGTCCGGAAGGCTCCGACACGCCATATCTGCAGGCACTCGAGGCTGCCGGCATCGCCGATCCCGCCCAGCGGGCCCGGATCGCGAGGTTCTACGGCATGATCGAGAACATCGACACGAACGTGGGCCGGCTGCTCGACACGCTCGACCGACTCGGCATCGCGGACGACACGCTCGTCGTGTTCACGACCGACAACGGCACGGCGACCGGCGCTCCCGTCTTCAACGCGGGGATGCGGGGGGCGAAGGGCTCGGTCTGGCGGGGCGGCACGCGGGTGCCGTCGTTCTGGCGGTGGCCGGGAGTGCTGCCGGCGGGCGTCGACGTGCCGGCGGTGACCGCCCACATCGACGTGCTGCCCACGCTCTGCGAGCTCGCCGGCGCCACGATTCCCTCCGACGTTGCCGGGCGGCTGGAGGGACGGAGCCTCGTGCCGCTCCTGCACGATGCCCGTGCCGCGTGGCCCGACCGGCCGCTCGTCACGCATCAGGGTCGCTGGGACCGCGGCCAGGCCGCCGCCAGCCAGTTCCGAAACTGCCGGATTCGAGAGGGCCGCTGGAGCCTCGTCAACGTCGGGAACGAGCGGGGCGTCTGGCAACTCTACGACGTGATGAACGATCCCTCCGAGACGCATGACGTCGCGTCGGCGCATTCCGATGTCGTCGCCCGCCTGGCCGCGACCTACGACGAGTGGTGGGTCGGCATTCAGGGCGACCTCGTGAACGAGAACCAGGATGGTCCGACCGAGAATCCCTTCAAGGTGGCGTATCGCCGCCAGCAGGGCGCGGGGAAGTCGAACGAGCCGGCGGCACAAAAGACGAAGGGCAAGAAGCCCGAGGTCACCCTGCCACCGCCCACCCGCGCCGATGTCGCCTACGGCCCCCATCCCAAGCAGGTGATGCACGTCTGGCTCGCGAAGGCTGCGACCGTGGAGAAACCGGCGCCACTCGTGTTCTTCATCCACGGCGGCGGCTGGCAGTCGGGCGATCGGTCGTCGAGGCTCGATGAGGTGCTGCCGTCGATGCTCGACGCCGGCGTGTCGGTGGTGTCGATCGAATACCGGTTCATCAAGGAGGCCATGGCCGACGGGATGAAGCCGCCGGTGATGGGGCCTCTCACCGACGCAGCCCGGGCACTGCAGACGGTCCGCCATCGAGCCGCGGAGTGGCGGATCGATCCCACGCGGATCGCCGCCTGCGGCAGTTCGGCCGGCGCCTGTTCGAGTCTCTGGCTCACCTTTCACGACGACATGGCCGATCCCACGAGCCGCGACCCGGTGGCCCGGCAGTCGACGCGGCTCACGACGGCCGCGGTGATCGGCGCCCAGACGACCCTCGATCCCGTCCAGATGAAGGAGTGGATTCCCAACAGCACCTACGGCGGCCACGCCTTCGGCATCGTGAAGGGCCAGAACGGGATCAAGAATCCGTTTGCCGCGTTCCTGGCCGCCCGCGACCGGCTCTTGCCCGAGATCGAGCAGGTGTCGCCGGTGTCGCTCGTGTCGGCCGACGATCCGCCGGTGTACCTCGTCTATGCCGCGCCGCCCGCGGCGCGGCAGCCCGCCAAGGATCCGACCCACTCGGCCAACTTCGGCGTGCTCCTCAAGGAGCGGCTCGAAGCCGTGGGCGTGGGGTGTGAACTGGCCTATCCCGGCTCGGACGCCCGGCACTCGACGGTCAAGGACTATCTGCTGGACGTGCTCGTGCCGCGTGACTGAAGCCCTGCGCTCGGGTATCGTCGCGATCGGTGGTCATGTTTCCGGGGAGGTGGCGATGCGAGTCTGCACGGGGTTCGTGGTGGCGATGCTGGCAGCCGTCGTGGGTGCCCTCGAGACGACCGCCCGCGCCGCCGAGACGCCGCGGCGGCCCAACATCGTCCTCTTCCTCTGCGACGACCTCGGCACGGGTGACCTCTCCTGCCTGGGGTCGAAGGACATCACGACGCCGAACATCGACGCCCTCTTCGCCCGCGGCACACGGCTCTCTCGGCACTGGGCCGGCAACGCCGTCTGCGCGCCGAGCCGGTGCGTGCTCCTGACGGGAAAGCATCCCGGGCACGCCGTCGTCCGCTCGAATCGCGAGGCGAAGCCCGAGGGGCAGTTTCCGATGCCGGCCGGCACGGTCACGCTCGCCTCGATCCTGAAGGAAGCCGGCTACGCCACCGGCGGCTTCGGCAAGTGGGGGCTCGGCGCCCCGGGGAGCGTGTCGGATCCGCTCGCCTGCGGTTTCGAGAGGTTCTTTGGCTACAACTGCCAGCGGGAGGCGCACACCTTCTATCCCCAGCATCTCTGGAGCGATCGGGACAAGGTCGCGGTCGACAATCCGGAGGTGAAGCGGGGCGGCACGATTCCCGAAACGCCGCCTCCCGGCGACGCCGCATTCGCGGCCTATTCGGGAAAGACCTACTCGGCGGACCTGATCGCCGAGCAGCAACTGGCGTTCGTGCGGGCGAACGCCAGCCGGCCGTTCTTTCTCTATGTGCCCACGACGGTTCCGCATCTCGCGCTCCAGGTGCCCGCTGACGAGCCGTCGCTCGCCGACTATGAAAAACACTTCGGTGTCGAGAAGCCGTATCTCGGTGGCGGAGGCTACATTCCCAACCGGCGGCCCTTGGCGACGTATGCGGCGATGATCACCCGGATGGACCGCGAGGTCGGCCGGCTCGTGAAGCTGCTCGACGAACTCCACCTCGCCGATGACACGATCTTCGTGTTCTCGAGCGACAACGGGGCGACGTTTCCCGGCTGCGGCGGCCTCGACACGGCGCGGCTGAGGAGCAATGGCGCGCTTCGCGACTGGAAGGGCTCGCCCTACGAGGGCGGGCTTCGCGTGCCGACGGTCGCGGTCTGGCCCGGGCACATCGCCTCCGGCCGAGTCCTCGCCTCGCCCACCGGCTTCGAGGACTGGCTGCCGACGCTGCTCGACCTTGTCGGGCTCACCGACTGCATCCCCAAGGACGTCGACGGCACGAGCCTCGCCGCCGCCCTGCTCGGGCAGGCGGATCTGCCGGAGGAGCGGATGCTCTACCGCGAACTCACCGAAGGCAAGTGGCAGGCGGCGGTGGACGGTCGCTGGAAGGCGATCCGTCGGGCGGCCGGACCCAAGCGGCCCGCCGAATCCGGCCCGGTCGAGCTCTACGACCTCTCCGCCGATCCGGGGGAACGCAGGAATCAGGCCCAAGCGCGGCCGGAGATCCTGAAGCGGATGACCGAGATCCTCGACCGCGAGCACGTGCCGCATCCCGACTGGCCGCTGCCGTTCGCGGACGGCGCGGCTGCCGGTGGGCGCGATGCCGCCTCGTCGCCGCGGCGCCATCCGAGCGTGCTCGTGTTCCTCGCCGATGACCTGCGGGCCGACGCGATCGGCGCGCTCGGCAACCCGCACATCCGGACGCCCGCGATCGACGGCCTCGCAGCCCGCGGCACGGTGCTGGATCGGGCCTACTGCATGGGCGCGATGCAGGGCGCC
>CAIKWU010000071.1 GCA_903831155.1 uncultured Planctomycetaceae bacterium
CGCCATCGGGCTCGAGCGCCGCGGGCCGCCAGCCGGCGTCGAAGGCCGCCGGCCCCACGAGCACCAGCCGCATTCCCAGGCTGCCGGCGGCAAAGGCCGTGGCCACAGCGTCTGGCATCGCGAAGAGCGACTCCGGCAACGCCGAGCACCGCACCGTCCGTCCGTCGCCGCCGAGTTTCACCACTCGGCCATCGAGGGCGTTGGCCCGGATGGCGCCCAGCGTGCGGCTCACTGCTGCAAATGACCATTCGAGCACCCCCGCCCCGTCGGCCCGAGCATGAGGCTCGATGACGCTGCCCGAGAAGAGTTTGCCCTCCGAGGTGGTTCCCGTCGCAGGGTCGATGCTGACATGCACCTGCGTTCGCAACAGGGGCTGGGACGATTGCAACACAGTTGCGCGAGCCACGGGTCGGCCGCAGAGCCAGGCCGTGAACAGCTCGTCATCCCAAAAGCTGGGCATCGAGACCGGTTTGCCGGTGCCTCCGGAGTGTCGCGGATGGGCCAGCGCGGCCAGCGCGGCCGCTTCCGGATCGTCGTCGAGCGGCAGCAGTGTCGCTCGGCCTGCCGCCGGCTCGAGCGGCATTGCCGTCTCGTGGCCGTCCATGAGCAGAGCGTCGAGCGGAGTAGGCCAGTGCCGCGCTGTGGAAGTCCACTCCCCACCGGGCCGGCGGGCGAGCGGCAAGACGGCGCTCACCTCCAGGTCTTGATTGAGCGGCAGCCACTCCTGCATTCCAAGCGGTTTTCCGCGGTCCGCCTCGACGTTGTAGCCGAGCCCAGCCCGCAAAGCGCCGCGCACCGTCGTGGCAAAGGGCCAGGCCAGGCTCCCCGCCCGATTCGACTCGCTCGTACACCAGCCGCGGCCGTCCTTCAAAAAGACACCGTCGCGGGGCTCGAGGGCCACGGACACGAGCGGCTCAGCCATTGTTCACCTCCTCGGCGCGGGCGGTTCCGCGAAACTCCCGGGCCACGAGACAGGCATTCACCCAATCTTCGACGGCCCCGTGACGACGGGCATACTCAGCTGGCTCCACCGCGGCAGGACTATCGAGCAGGACGCTGGCTGGATCGAGCCGCGGCCTGCGTGTTTCCTCGGCCGAAGAGCCGCCACCTGCCCGCCCGAGAATCCGCCGCACCTCGCCATCGAGCACCTTTAAAAAGTCGACGGCGGCCTGCTTGGCGATCTGCCCGGGCAGTGGCAGCCGTTGGAGCATCCGCTTCACCTCGTGGATTTTGCCCATCGGCAGGCGGCCGCTCGCCATCAAGCGGGCGAGGTCGCGAATCCGGTCGGTCGGCTGCGTCTGCCAGCGGCCGCGAAATGCCGTCGTGCCTCCCGAGCGGCGATCGAAGATGATCCCGATCGCATCCCGCGGCTCCGCTTCGCCATTGCCCTTCGCCACCCGCTCGGCCTGCCGCCCGAGCTCGAGGAGGTGGGCCATGCCGTCGAAGATGTGGCCGATGCCGAGGCCCACGGAGAGCGTGGGCGGCTGGCTGATTCCCCGGATCCCGCCCACCGCTGCGGCAAATGCATCGCGGAGCTGCTCCGCGACCGTGAGGCTCGACGCCGGCGGTACGAACCCCAAGACGTCATCGCCGCCGGAGTAGACCGTGAATCCGTACCGATTGACGATCTCGCGGGCGTGCCCGGCGAAGCGGGCCAACTGTTTCGAAAACTCGCGGTGGGCGTCGGAATCGGCGAGTTCGCCAAGAGCCGCGCCCATCCGATC
>CAIKWU010000072.1 GCA_903831155.1 uncultured Planctomycetaceae bacterium
AGGAAGCTGAAGATGATGAAGGAGTGGTACTTGATCCGCTCGGCGACGGCTCCCGACACGATCGTGGCGGCGGTCCCGGCGAACACGAGCTGGAAGAAGAACTTCGTCCAGAGCGGCACGCTGGCCCACGAGATCGACCCGTAGACGCCGGCGTACTTGTCGCCCACGGCGGGGCTGTTGTCGGCGCCGCCCACCATCCACGAGCCGGAGTTGCCGATGAAGGCGCCGTCACCGGCGCCGAACATCAGGTCCCAGCCGAGCACGAAGTAGGCGAGCGACGTCGCCGCGAAGACGATGAAGTTCTTCGAGAGGATGTTCACGCAGTTCTTCGAGCGGGCGAAGCCCGACTCGACGCAGCCGAAGCCGAGGTTCATGAAGAACACGAGCATGCCGCAGACGAGCACCCACACGGTGTCGGCCGCGACCCAGAGCTTCGGAACCATCTCCTCGACGGTCGGGGGGGCGGGCATCGCCGCAGCCGCCGCGGTGGAGGGGTTTTCACCTTCGGCGAAGGCCAGCGAAGAGAAGTCACCGGGACCGAACATCAACGCGGCCAACACGGCCGCGAATCCAATCCACCGCATCATGCGTGAACAAGTCATGGGATCCGCCTCATGGATCTTTGGGTTGTGCCGCGGAGGGTTCCACGGCTGCCCGACCTGGAAGGCAAAGCCCGTGCCAGCAGTGCTGTCTCACCGGCGAGACGGGGGCGTGTCGGCAGGTGGACAGAGGGCCCCAAAGACCATGTTTTTCAGGGCCGCTGCGGCCCCCACGGGCATCGCCCCATTTTTCCGGGGCATCCTGGATTCACATCGATAGAGCGCGCCGGATGCCGGTGGACGCCCGATTGCCGGGCAGTAGCTGATGCAAGAGCGGGCAGTCGCCGCCGTCAGAACGTGACCACGGGCCCCGCGTCGGCGGCATCCATCGGCGGGGCCGCGGCTCCCTGGCGAGCCACATCGTCGTCGAGGGCCGACACGAGCCCGGCGTGGTGGGGAATCCCGGCGGCGGCGAGGAAGTTGGCGAGCAGCCGGAAGCCGTGCCGCGTGAGGATGCTCTCGGGGTGGAACTGCACGCCGTAGGCCCGGCGCGGCTCGTCGGCCACGGCCATGATGGTGCCCTCGGCGTCGCGGGCGATCACCTTCAGGCCCGGGGGAAGGGACTCCGGCTCGACCACGAGCGAGTGGTAGCGTCCGGCGGTCATCGGGGAAGGAATGCCGGCGAAGAGGTTCACGGCGTCGTGGTGCACCTCGCTCGTGCGGCCGTGCATGGGTTGCCGGGACCGCACCACCCGGCCGCCCGCCGCGGCGGCGAGCACCTGGTGGCCGAGGCAGACGCCGAGGAGCGGCACGCGGCCCATCGCCAGCCGCACGAGGTCGAGCGAACAGCCAGCCTCGGTGGGCGTGCAGGGGCCGGGGGAGATCACGACCGCCGCCGGCCCCGCGGCCAGGATCGCCTCGGCGGTCGTGGCATGGCTCGCCACCACGGCCGTCTCCACGCCCAGGAGCTGAAAGTGCCGGGCGAGGTTGAAGACGAAGCTGTCGCGGTTGTCGACGACGACGATCATGCCGCGCCTCCGCCGAGGCCGAGGCCGTCGAGCACGCGGAGCATCCCCTCCGCCTTGGCGAGCGACTCGGCGTATTCGGCGGCCGGATCGCTCGCCGCGGTGATGCCGCCCCCGGCCGCGAAGGCGATCGTGCCGGCCGACACCACCAGCGTGCGGATCAGGAGGTTGAAGTCGGCGGTGCCGTCGAAGCCGACATACCCGAGGGAGCCGCAGTAGCAGCCGCGGGAGACCTGCTCGAGCATCGAGATGATCTCGCAGGCCCGGTGCTTCGGCGCTCCCGAGATGCTGCCGCCCGGGATCGCGGCGTCGAAGGCATCGAGGGCGCCGAGGCCCCGGTGCAGGCGGCCCGACACCACCGATACCAGGTGCTGCACGTAGCGATACCGCTCGAGCCGGCAGAGCGCCTCGACCCGCACGCTCGCCGGCGTGCAGACCCGGGCGAGATCGTTCCGCAAGAGGTCGACGATCATCACGTTCTCGGCCCGGTCCTTGTCGCTCGTCTCCAGGTCGGCCGACGCATAGAGATCGGCCTCGGGGCTCGCCGTCATCCGCCGCGTGCCCTTGATGGGGTGCGTGCGGACCGCGCCGCGGGCGACCTCCAGGAATCGCTCCGGCGACATGCTCGCCACCTGCACGCCGCCCGCGTCGAGATACGCGGCGAACGGGGCCGGGTTGATGTCGCGGGCGCGGAGGTAAAGGGCGACCGGATCGACGTCGGCGGCCACCTCGAAGCGCTGGGCGAGGTTGGCCTGGAAGATGTCGCCGGCGCGGACGAACTCGACGCCGGCCTCGACCATGCCGAGGTAGGCGTCGCGGGTGCGGGTCGAGCGGACGTGCGGCCGGCCGGGCAGCGGGTGCATGGCGGCGGGCGTGGCGGGGCGAGCGGGGGCAGGTGCCTGCGCTCCAGACGGGGGCTCCGCGAGGAAGGCGGCGAGCCGCTCGCGTGACCGCCGCGACCGTTCGACGGGCCCGCGGCTCGGCACACCCTGCGAGATGAACCAGCCTCGGCCGAGGTCGTGGTCGTAGGCGAAGACGACATCGTAGACGTGCAGCGACACCAGCGGATCGGGGCCGGCGGCCGGGGGAGGCTCGAGGCCGAGGCGGGCGAGCCCGGCCTCATACGACACGAGGCCGGCCACGCCTCCCTGAAACGGCGGGAGACCGGGGATCGTGACGCACACGAGGTCGGCGAGGAGGCGGCGCACGGCGGCGATCGTGGCGGCGATCTCCTCGCGGCATGCGGCCCAGTCGGCATGCCGGTCGACCTGCCAGGAATGGATCGGGTCGGCGGCGACGAATGAAAACCGCCCCAGGCGGATCGACACCGCGGCGTCCTTTTCCGCGGGGCTCCCTGCGGGGCGGTCGACCACGGCACTGTCGAGAAAGATTACGTGTGGCAGCAGGCTCGCATGGCGAAACACCGCGAGCGGATCGACGCCGGCGGCCGCCTCGGCGACGAGGCAGCCCGACGGCGTGGTCCAGGCGTGGCCGATCCACGGATGCGGCGGGGCGGGGCTCGCGGCGGGTGTCGTCATGCCGGCGCGGGCTCCGGTGGCGCGGCATCGCCGTCGCGTCGCGACGAGGTTTCGGCGGCGCGGGCGGCGGCGCGGGATGGGCCGTGGCCGATCTCGGGCCGCGACAGGTGGCCCCACGTAAGGGCTTGATCCTGCCGGTAGTCCTTTCCGAGCGTGAGGGCGGTCACGGCCTTCGCCATCTCGTAGCCGAGATAGAAGGCGTGGCTCGGGTCGACGTCGTCGCGGCCGGCGGCGCCGAGGCGGTCGAAGAGCGCGAAGGGGTCGGCGGAGGCGAGGTGGAGCCCCGCGCCCACCACGTGGATCTCGCCCCCTTCGGCGAAGATCCGGAAGTTGGGATCGCGAATCGCCGCGGCGAGGCGGTCGAGGGCCTCGCTGCCATGGGCCTGCGGCTTGCCCGCGCGGAGCGTCACAAGCCGCGGCTCGACGTGCTTGGGGAGCGTGCGGTTGGTGACGGCGTGCCAGGCCAGGGCCCGCGCGAGGCTGCACTCCCGCACGCTGCTCCTCGCCCAGTGGATCACCTCGGTGGTGAGCACCGAGCGGATGCCCACCTCCTGGCAGAACCCGATCAGGAGCACGTTGATGCCCGCGGAATCGACATCCGTGAGCTCGGTGAGGTTGCCGATCCCCATCATCATCTCGGCGGTGGGGTGGCGGCGGCGGACGTCGAGGTAGCGGCCGAGGCTCTCGGCGAAGCCGAAGCCGATCGGTTCGAGCACGGGGTCGAGACGGTGCGGCACGCCCACCCGAGCGAGGGCCTCGAGCGTGGCGTCGAAGCCCTCCATGGTGGCCGGCACGTCGGGCACGACCACGACCTCGCAGCCCCAGTCGGCCGCGGCGGCCACGTTCGAGGAGTTGACCGAGAGCACGAGGTCGGCGCCGGCCTTCGTCGCCGCGGCGACCTCCGCCGCGTCGAAGCTGTCGATCGACACGCGAAAGCCCTCGGCCACGAGCATTCGCACCGCGTCGCCGACGCCCGCCCAGCGTTCGCCGGGATCGCAGCCGACGTCGATGCGGTCCGCCCCGTCGGCGGCGAGGCGGCGGGCCTCGGCGAGCAGGTCGGCCCGCGCGAGCCGCGGGGCATGGTTGATCTCGGCGATGATCTCGATGTCGTGGCGGCCGTAGCCCGTGAGGTCGCGGGACTTCTGGCCGAAGAACTCGTCGAGCGCCCGAAGGTCGTCGGGGCCCCGTTCCACGGGCAGGATGGTCACGTCGGCGAAGGCGTCGAGCGATCCGCGGCAGGCCCCCGGGATCTGGATCCGCGTGGTGCCGGCAGGCACCTGCAGCCGCTTGGCGATCCAGGGCGTGGTCATCAGCGCGGCCACGGTGATCGGCATCACCTGGACCGTGAAGTCGAAACCGGCCCGCGGGGCCAGCCGTTCGAGCACCTGCCGGAGCGAGTGCTCGGCGAGCCGGCCGGTGACGAAGTGGATGCGGGGACGGTCGGCGGTCACGTCGGGCTCGCGGATCTGCGGGGCCGAGAGTTTATCATGCAGGCCTCCCGATCCCGCCTCCCGCACCATGGCCGGCCTGCCGATGATCCTCGAAGGGCTCCTGACCACGACCGCTGCCGACGGCCGGCTCCACGTGGCCGCCATGGGGCCGGTGGTCGACGACGCCGAGCGGGACGACGGCCGGATCACGAGGTTCCGGCTCCGGCCGTTCGCCACCAGTCAGACCGCGACCAACCTCGTGCGGGACCGGTGCGGCGTGTTCCAGATCACCGACGACGTGCTCCTCCTGGCGCGGGTCGTGGCCGGCCGGCTGCCCGAGCCGCCCGCCTCGCGACCGGCCGAGGCGGTGGCCGGACGCACGCTCGACGCCGCCTGCCGGGCGTGGGAGTTCGTCGTCGACGCGGTGGACGACTCCCGGGAGCGGCTCGAGATCGAGGCCCGGGTGGTGACCGAGCACGCCCTCCGCCCCTTTCTCGGCTTCAACCGCGCGGCCCATGCCGTGGTCGAGGCGGCGATCCTGATCACCCGGCTGCACCTGCTCGACCGGGGCGACGTCGGCCGGCGGCTCGACGACCTCAAGACGCTCGTGGACAAGACCGGTGGGCCGCGGGAGCGGGACGCGTTCACCCTGCTCGACGCGGTGGCTCGCGGCGGCTGAGCCGATCAGGTGCGGAACCGCCTGAACGGGGTATGATTGAGGCCGCATGCCAGACCTGCCGACATCATCTTCCACAGCCCCGCCCGTGGCCGTCGAGGTCCGGGCGCCATCCCGCCTGCATCTTGGCATGCTGTCGTTCGGCGTTCCGGGAACCCGCTCGTTCGGCGGCGTGGGCGTGATGGTGGATCGCCCGTCGGTGCACGTGCGGCTGAGGCGGGCGGCCCGGATCGAGGCCCGCGGCCCGCACGCCGAGCGGGTGGTCGGCTTCGCCCGCTCCTGCGCCACGGCCTGGCGGCTCGGCGACGTCGGCTGCGGGATCGAGGTGGTCGCATCGCCGCCGTCGCACGTCGGCCTCGGCAGCGGCACGCAACTCGGCCTCGCGGTCGCGGCCGGCATGCGGCACCTCTTCGCGATGGGGGCCGAGGCCCACGTCGCCCCCGCCACTCCGCACCCCGTGCAGGACGATCTCACGGCCACCGACCACGACTGGCTCTTCGACATCCGCGACGCCATGGAGTTTGCCCGGGCGGCCGGCCGGGGTCGCCGCTCGTGCGTGGGCGTCTATGGGTTCAGCCGCGGCGGCCTGATCGTGGAGGCGGGACGGACCATCCGTCCCGGCGAGTCGGACGACGACGTCACCCGCGAGTTCTCGCCCATGGTGGCCCGCGTGCGGCTGCCGTCGCCGTGGCGGTGCGTGCTGCTGATCGCCCGCGATGCGGCGGGCCTGTCGGGCGAAGCCGAGCGGGCCGCGTTCGGCCGGCTCCCGCCGGTGCCGCACGAGGTGACGACGGAGCTCTCCCGCATCGCCCTGCTCGACCTTCTGCCCGCGGCGGTGGAGGGAAAGTTCATCGAGTTCTCGCTGGCCGTGCGGAACTACGGGGCGATGGCCGGCGCCCCGTTCGCTCCGGAGTCACGGAAGCTGCCCTATGCGAAGGCCACCGCCGACCTGCTCGACCTGCTCACCGAACTCGGTGCACCGGGCTGCACGCAGTCGAGCTGGGGGCCCGCGGTGATGGCCTGCTGCGAAACCCTCGACAAGGCGGGCGGGCTCGTCGATCGGCTCGACTCGCTCGGGCTCGCCAAGCACCACGACATCGTGATCGCCCGCTTCGACGCGCAGGGGGCGATGCTGCGGGTGGTGGAGTGAGCCGCGGCCGGACCGGCGGCGATCAGGCCCTGGCCGGCAGCCCATAGGCCACGAGCAGCTGCCGCAGCTTCTCGGCCTGTGCGGGCTCGAGCGGCACGAGCGGCAGTCGGATCTCGCCGGTGTCGCGGCCGACCATCGCCATCGCGGCCTTGATCGGGATCGGATTGCTGGCGAGGCCGAGGAGGTCGCGGCAGAGGCCAAAGAGCTTCACGTGGAGCACCCGCGCCTTCGCGAGGTCGCCGGCGTCGAAGGCGTCGCAGAGGGCCTTCATGTCGGCGGGCACCAGGTTGCCCACCACCGAGATCACGCCACGACCGCCCACCGCGAGCAGCGGCAGCGTCATGCTGTCGTCACCGGAGAGCACGGTGAGGTCGGTGGCGGCGAGGATCTGCGACGCCTGGTCCATCGAGCCGGTCGCCTCCTTGAGCATGGCGATGCCGGGAAGCTCGGCGAGGCGGATGATCGTCTCGGGCTCGATGTTGCGGCCGGTCCGCGCGGGGATGTTGTAGATGCAGATCGGGATGTCGACCGCCTCGGCGAGCGCCTTGAAGTGCTCGTAGATGCCCTGCTGCGTGGGGCGGTTGTAGTAGGGGCCCACCACGAGGGCGGCGTTGGCGCCCGCCTTGGCGGCGAACTTCGTGAGCCGCACGGCCTCGGCGGTGGAGTTGGAGCCGGTGCCGGGCATCACGAGGATCCGCCCCGCGGCGGCGGCGATGCTCTCCGCAATCACCCGCTCGTGCTCGTCGTGGGTGAGCGTGGGGGATTCGCCCGTCGTGCCCACCGGGCAGATGCAGGTGGTGCCCGCCTTCACCTGGAAGTCGATCTGCTCGGCGAGCCTGGCGGAGTCGAACTTGCCGTCCCGAAACGGCGTGACGATGGCGACCGACAGGCCGGCGAACTTCTCGGCGCGGGTGGGCATCAGGAACGATCCTTCGTGACGAGGGGAGGGAGGGCGGCCGGGGCGGCGTGCTTGCCGATTTCCGGAGCGGGCGCGAGGATAGGGTTTTTGACCGAGGGCGGCAAACCCCTACGACACCCCGCGAGGCGGCGGAGCATGGGCGACATGGGCGAACGGGTCATCGACACGGGCAGGCCGATCCTGCGAACGGGCAGGCCGCGGGCCGGCGCCTTCGAGGCGGCCGAGCGATTCGTGGCAGCGGGCGGCTGCCCGGCGACGATCGGCGTGGTGCTCGGCACGGGGCTCGGCGGGCTCGCCGACCGGCTCACCGGGAAGTGGGCCATGCCCTCCACGGAAACCGGCTGGCTCGCCAAGTCGACCGCCACTGGCCACGCGGGCCGGGTGGTGTCGGGCTCGCTCCGCGGTTCGGCCATCGCGATGCTCCAGGGCCGCGTGCACGGCTACGAGGGCTTTCCGCCCGAGACGCTCACCCGCGGGATCGAGATGCTCGCGGCGCTCGGCTGCACGCAGGTGCTGCTCACCAACGCCTCCGGCGGCCTCAGGCACGACATGATCAGCGGCGAACTCGTGATCCTGACGGACCACATCGACATGGTCCGCCGGCCGTGGGGCGACGCCCTCGAGCCCGACGACGCGGGCGAGATCGCTCCCCGATCCCGCTCCTACGATCCCGCCCTGGCCGACCTCGCGCTCGAGGCCACGCGGCGGGTCGACGCAGTGGCCCGCAAGGGCGTGTATGCGTTTCTGTCGGGGCCGAGCTACGAGACGCGGTCCGAGTATCGGATGCTCCGCAAGATGGGGGCCGACGTCGTGGGCATGTCGACGGTGCCCGAGGTGGTGACGGCCACGCGGATGGGGCTCGACGTGACCGTCTGCTCGGTGGTGACCAACGTGGCCAAGCCCGACGCGCTCGCCCAGGTCGACACCGACGCCGAGGACGTGTGCCGGATGGCGGCGACCGCCGCCGAGGGTGTGTGGGCGATTCTCGAAACCCTTGCGGCCCGTGCGGCCGGCCGACCATGCGTGTCGTGCTGACCAACGACGACGGCATCGACGCTCCCGGCCTGGCCGCGCTCGAGGCGGCCGCCGCGGTGCTCGGAGCCACGCTCGTGGTGGTGGCGCCGGCCGAGTGCCATTCGGGCTGTGGCCATCGCGTGACCACGAAGGGCGGGATCCGCGTCGACGACATCGGCCCGGCCCGGTTTCGCGTGGGCGGCACCCCCGCCGACTGCGTGCGGATCGCCCTGGCGCAGCTCGTGCCCGACGCGGCGCTCCTGATCTCGGGCATCAACGCCGGCGGCAACCTCGGTGCCGACATCCACCACTCGGGCACCGTGGCCGCGGCCCGCGAGGCGGCCCTGCATGGCGTGCCGGCGGTGGCGGCCTCGCAGTATCACCGCCGCGGCACGACGATCGACTGGAGCCGCTCGGCCCGCTGGGTGGGCGAGGTGCTCACGGCGATCCGCGGCCGCGTGCACGCACCGGGGGAGTTCTGGAACGTGAACCTCCCCGACCTGCCCGGGGACGCGGCCGACCCGCCGGTGGTGGAGTGCGCGGTCGATGCCTCGCCGTTCGGCCTCGGCTACCGCCTCACCGACGCCGGCTGGGAGTATGAGTCGAGCTACCACGACCGGCCGCGGGTGGCGGGCGGCGACGTCGACGTCTGCTTCGGCGGCCGCATCGCCCTGTCGCGGGTGCGGGCGGTGTGACGGGATCTCGCGGCCGTGCGCGGGGCGAGGGCAGCCCCTCGCTGAGTTCGGGCTCGTGGAGGTCGAGCGGCCTTCAGGCGCGAAGCGTCAGGCCAGGTTGGCGTCGAACACGCGGACCTTCGCCCAGTCGGTGGCGTTCTCGGCGATGAACTGCTCGTGCCGAGGCGCGGTCTGATACGTGTCGTGCGCGGCGTGCGACTCGAACACGATCGTGAGCGCCACGTCGTAGTCGCGGTCGTTCACCTCGCGGTCGTACTCCGGGGCACACGTGCCCGCCGAGAAGAAGACCGTGCCGGGGTGGCCGGTGAGGTGCTTCTGGCAGGCGGCCACGAGCTTCGCGGCGGCCTCGGGCGTGCGGTGCTTGAGCGTGAAGTAGACGGCGTGCGAGAGCTGGGGCATGAAGCGGCTCGTTCAGGAGGGGTGGGAGTCGCGGGCGGCCTGCACGGGCGCGGGATCGGAGCCGGGCATCGATTCGCCGGCGCGGCGGGGCGTGGCAGGGCCGATGATCTCCGCCACCTCGGTGTCGTCGAGCATCTCCCGGGTCTCGAGGGCGCCGGCGAGCAGGTCGAGCTTGTCGCGGTTGTCGGAAAGGAGCTTCACGGCCCGCTCGGCCGCCTCGTTGAGGATCCGCGCCACCTCCTCGTCGATGATCTGCGCCGTCCGCTCGCTGAACTCGCGGTGCTCGTAGACGTCGCGGCCGAGGAAGGGGTGCTCGTTGGAGGTGGAGCATGACACCGGTCCCACCCGCTCGCTCATGCCCCAGGTGGCCACCATCTTGCGGGCGATCCGCGTGGCGTTCTGGAGGTCGTTCTCGGCGCCGGCCGTGTATTCGCCGAACACAAGCTTCTCGGCGGCCCGGCCGGCCAGCCCGAGCACGAGCCGGTTCATCAGCGCCGACTCGCCGATGTTCATCCGGTCCTCCTCGGGCACCAGCTGCGTCACGCCGAGCGCCCGGCCGCGGGGGATGATCGTCACCTTGTGGAGCTTGTCCACCCCCGGCAGGAGCCAGGCGCCGAGCGCGTGGCCGGCCTCGTGGTAGGCGGTCATCTTCTTCTCGCGGCCGGTGAGCACCTCCTCCCGCTTCGGGCCCATCAGCACCTTGTCGCGGGCGTAGTCGAAGTCGGAGGAGTCGACGGCGTTCTTGTCGTGCCGCGTGGCCCAGAGGGCGGCCTCGTTGACGAGGTTGCGGATGTCGGCGCCGGTGAGGCCGACCGTGGCGC
>CAIKWU010000073.1 GCA_903831155.1 uncultured Planctomycetaceae bacterium
CAGTGGCCGCAGCACCGCTGCACCTGCCTGCCGCATCGGACGAGGCAGGAGGGAGAGTGATCGGAGTAACGGGGCAAGGTACCGCACGCGACGAAAGTTGGCGTATCCGCCGAAGAGCTCGTCGGCCCCGAGGCCGGAGAATGCAACCGTTGCGCCTGCCTCCTTTACGGCCCCGCTGACAATGAAGGAGTTGAGCCCGTCCACACTCGGCCGATCGGCGGCGGCGAGCCAACGGTCCCACCAGTCACGAATCGATGCGGCATCGATCCGAATTTCGGTGTGATCGCTACCGAGACGGCGTGCCGTCTCGCTCGCTGCCTCCAGTTCGGACGGCATCGAGAGGCTTTCGAATCCGACCGAGTAGGTCGCAATGCGGCCAGTCGCTCGGGTTGCGAGCGACGCAATCGCCGTACTGTCGATACCTCCGGACAGGAAGAAGCCCGTTTTGACGTCTGATGCAAGGTGACTGCGGACGACCTCTTCGAGCGTCGTGCGAAGATCACCGGCGGCGCGGTCTTTCTCGTCGGTTCGATCCACGTCCGAAAACCGCCAAAACCGGCGCGGCGGCGGGGCGAGGATTCGGCCAGATGGCTCGACGCCGTACCACTGACACGTTCCGCACGGAAACGACCGGATGTCGCGGTGGACCGTCAGTGGGTCCTGCGGCGCCCCGTACATCAGGAAACCTGCAACGCCCGCCGGATCGAGGTCACGAGCGACAAGGCCCGATGCCAGGAGGGCACGCACCTCGCTCGCGAATACGAGCCGGTTTGGCGACGTTGCCACGTAGAGGGGCTTGATGCCCACGGGGTCTCGAGCCAGGAGGATACGCCGGGACGAGGCTTGGTAGTAGGCGATCGCGAACATGCCCTCGATCTCTTCGAGGGCCCGCTCTCCCCACCTCACGAGAGCCGCCAGAAGAACCTCGCTGTCACCGGTACTCGTGAACCGAGCACCCTCGGCCATCAGCCGTGCTCGAAGTGAGCGGTAGTTATAAATCTCACCGTTGAACACCAGGCAGTCGCCCGTTGGGCGATGCACCATGGGCTGGTGCCCGGCAGATGTGAGATCAAGGATCGCGAGCCGCCGAAAGCCCAGGCCGAGCGTCGTATCGGATCCGCCCTGTGCCAGAGAGACTTCTTCGTAACCCTCGTCATCCGGTCCGCGATGCGTCATCGCGTCCGTCATGCGATGAACGGCAGCCGCCACATCGTTGGCTTCGCTGGACAAGACACCGCAGATGCCGCACATGGGCCCCCACCTCGCACGCCACAACAGCCCCTCCTTATCGGGGGGGCATGCAGTAATGGTAAGTGAGCCGTTCTGCGTCCGCAAACACCTGTCGGAACCTACAGTCGCTGCGATGAGCAAGCCAGTCGCACCTTCCGCTTGCGTGAGGTGCCGAGGTCCTGCCAGCCGATCATCGCCCGGAAGAAAGCTCGACTCACCGTCGCGGGCGGAGCTTCATGGCTCCTGCCGAATCGAGATACGTACGACTGCAACTATCGGCATAGTTGCCCAGAGCGACCAAGAGCAAGGGCTTCATCCAATACGTGTGGGCGCGTTCCCGCTCGAATCGTTCCCAGAGTTTGCGGGCTGCCGTCGCGTCGATGAAGGGAATGTGCCGCAGGCCGTCGATCGCCGCTTCACAGAAGTCCCGCAGCTCGTTGTACATCCAGTCGCCGACCGGCAGCGTGAATCCCGTCTTGGGGCGATTGAGGACGGCCGGGGCCAGAAACCCTCCGACGGCCTGACGGAGGACGGCCTTGGGAATGCGGCCGCCCCCGAGGTGGAGTTCGCCGGGAGAACGGGCCGCCTCTTCGAGCACGGCACGGCCCACGAATGGCACCCGCAGTTCGATCGAGTGGGCCATGCTGTTGGTGTCTGCGTCGCGCAGCAGTGTGTTCTGCATGTACACATAGGTCTCGACCCGAGACACGGCGAGAAATGGGTCGTCTCCCGCGTCGGCGAGTTGCGAGTGGAGTTCCTCGGGGAGGAAGTCGTCGCCCAGCCCGACAGCTTCGGCCCGTAGCCCGAGTTCGGCCAGCGTGCTGGAGCCGAGAATCTGCTTGAGCTGCACCGCGAGATCGATCGGTCTGCCACTGGCCCGAGCGAGCATCAGCAGTCGGGACCGATACCGCGGCGGACACAGCGGCAGCAGCGTCCGGGCCACCGTCTCCCTGACAGCCACCGGCATTGTGCCAACCGCGCGGAGTAGCGGCGCGAGCCGTCGGACACGGAAGAAGTTGGCGTAGCCGCCGAAGATCTCATCCGCACCCAGGCCGGAGAATGCGACCTTCGCATTGCCGGCTTTCACGGCCTTGGTGATAAGGAACGTGTTCAATCCGTCCACGCTCGGCCGATCGGCGGCGAGCATCCACTGTTCCCACGTGGTGCGAATATTGCCGGTGCTCAGGATCACCTCGTGGTGATCGCTCTTCAAGAGGCGTGCCGTCTCGGCTGCGACTGGCAGTTCGGACTTCATGGAGGGGCTGTCGAACCCTACGGAATAGGTGCTGACGCATCCAAGTTGCTCTGTCGCGAGCGTGGCTATTACCGCGCTGTCGATGCCACCCGACAGGAAGAAAGCGATTGGCACGTCGGACGCAAGGTGTTCCCGGACCGTTTGTCGAAGCGTGGCGGTGAGCGACTCTGAGGCTTCGGTGGCTGACCGGCCCGGAATCGGCTTGGGAAACGTCCAAAACCGTCGAGTCGGTTCCTCACTGACTCGTCCCGACGTGTCAACGCTCAGCCACGTGCGCGATCCGCAGGGAAACGACCGAATGTCGCGGTGGACGGTGAGGGGATCTTGCGGCGCTCCGTATGTCAGGAAACTGGCCACGCCAGCGGGGTCGTACTCGTCGGAGATCAGGCCGGAACTCCGCAGCATCCGCACCTCGCTCGCGAACAGCAGGCCGTGCCCTGTCCGTGAAACGTAAAGAGGTTTGATTCCGACCGGATCACGAGCCAGCAGGACGCGTCTCGTGCGCGCATGGTAGAACGCGAGCGCGTACATCCCGTCGAGCATATCGAGGGCCGCATCGCCCCAGTGCACGAGGGCCTTGAGCAAGACTTCGGTGTCACCGGTGCTTCGTACCTGCACCCGCTCGGCCGCAAGCTTGTCGCGGATCGCCCGGTAGTTGTAGATCTCGCCGTTGAAAACGAGGCAGTCGTCGGTGAACGGGGAAATCATCGGCTGATGACCCGCCATCGACAGGTCGAGAATGGCAAGGCGCCGGAAGCCGAACGCCGCGACCATGCCTCCGGCGGCAGGCCCCATCGGCATCTGCTCGAAGCCCTCGTCGTCGGGGCCGCGATGCGGCATGGCCCTCATCATGCGCCGCACCGCAGGGACAAGCGTCTCGGGTTTGGCGCCGATCGCGCCGCAGATTCCGCACATCGTTGAATACCAAGGACGGCGTGGGTGTCTCGCGCCTGAATGGGCAGACGGCGCGCAACGACCGCCGGCTCAAAGGTACCACCTGGGAGAGGTGTATCGAACTACCCGCGAATTGCGTCGAAACCGTAATCCAAAGGGCCGCGGAAACGTCGTCTCTCGCAATCGTCGGATTCCACGCAGTAGCCTCTTTTGTGAGAATGGCATGTGTTAGGCTCTTGCCATGCCGAGCCCCGCCCCCGAGCCCCTCGCCCCCAGGCCCCTTTCGGTTTGGTTAGTTAATCCGCTCGACGACATTCCTGGCGAGGGACTGCCGCCGCTCCGTTACTGGACGCTCGCCCGGGTGCTCGCTGGCCGGGGCCACGACGTGATCTGGTGGACCGCCACCTGGAGCCATCGCCGCAAGGCGATCCGGTCGGCCCCGCTGGGCATCCGCGAGGACGAGGGGTTCGCCGTCCGGCTCGTCGCCGTGAGGCCGTACGAGCGAAACGTGTCGTTCGCCCGACTCGGCAGCCATCGCGACTTCGGCCGGACGTTCGAGCGGCTCGCGAACGAGTCGGTGTCGTCCGGGCAGCTCGCCCGCCCCGACATCGTCCTCGCGAGCCTGCCGCCGTTCGAGGGCCCCGAGGCGGCCGCCCGTCTTGCCCGCCGCCTCGACGCCACGTTCGTGCTCGACCTGATGGACGTGTGGCCCGAGACGTTTGACCGTCTCCTTCCCGGACCGGGCTTCGTGCGAAAGCTGCTCGCGCCATTCTTCCTCGGGTCGATGCACCGTCGCCGTCAGGAGCTCGTGGCCGCCGCCGATGCGGTGTCGGCCGCCACGCGAACCTATGCCGACGCGGTGCTCGGCGAGGCCCCGGCCTCGCTTCCCCGCCATCTCTGCTACGTGGGCGCCTATCCGCAGGAGTTTCCCGCGCCCCGCCGACTCGTGAACCACGTGCCGCTTCCCGATGGATCGTCGCCCGGAGATGCGGAGTCGTGGCCGCTCGAGTGCGTGTATGCCGGCACGCTGGAGGCGGGACAGGACCTCGACACGCTCGTCGCCGCCGCGCGGCAGCTCTCCGCCATGGGCGTGCAGGCCACGATCCACGTCGCGGGAACGGGAAGCCAGGAGCCGGCGCTGCGGCGGGCCGCGGCGGCGTCCGGCGGCACCTGCCGGCTGGAAGTGCTCGGCCTGCTGCCACGGGCCGACTACGTGCGGCTCCTCGGCCGCTGCGACGTGGGGCTCGTGTGTGTGAAACCCGAATCACGTGTCGTCGTACCCAATAAGGCCTGCGACTACGCTGCCGCCGGGCTGGCGATCGTCAACTCGCTTCCCGGGGAACTCCAGCAGCTGATCGAGCGTCACGACGCGGGCGTGGCCTACACGGCGGGGGATGCCGCCTCCCTTGCCCGTGCGATCGCCGACCTGGCCGCCAACCGCCGCCGGCTCGCCGACCTTCGCCAGGGAGCCCGCCGGCTGGTGGCCGCGGAGTTCGATCGCGAACGGACCTACGCGGCGTTTGCCGACTGGCTCGAGACGGTGTCGGGCTGAAGGGCCGGGGCATGAAGGTCGTCGTCACCGGAGCCCGCGGATTCGTCGGCCGTGGGCTCGTGCCGAGGCTTGCGGCGGCAGGCCATACCGGCGTGGCCGTCGGTCGCGAACGCCCCGTCGACCTGCCCCCGGGCTGGAGTGCCGCGACGCGAAGCGAGGTGCTCGCCGATGCGGGCGGCCTGTCGGCCGACGCGATCGTGCATCTCGAGGTGAAGCAGCACGTGCCCCGGCCGACGCCAGCCGACATCGAAGCCTTCGAGACCGTGAACGTGGGCGGCACCCGCGACTGGCTGTCGTGGGCTGAGCGGCACCGTGTCGACACGTTCGTGCACCTGAGCACCATCAAGGCCGTGGTCGCGGCAAGCGGCCCGACCGACGAGGCCGCGCCGCCGGAGACGGCCTCGCCGTACGGCGGCTCCAAGGCCCGCGCCGAGGCGCAGGTGCGTCGCTGGACCGAAGCCAGCGGAACGCGACGGGCCGTGATCCTCCGGCCTGCGCCGGTCTACGGCCCGGGCAACGAGGCCAACCTCGCGGCGTTCGTCCGCCAGATCCTCCGCGGGAAGCCGTGCCTGATCGGCGCGGGTGACACGCGGAAATCGATCGTCTCGCGGACGAATCTCGCCGCGGCGATCGAG
>CAIKWU010000074.1 GCA_903831155.1 uncultured Planctomycetaceae bacterium
CATCGAGACCAACCACGCCACGCTCGCCGGCCACGAGATGCAGCACGAGCTTGAGTATGCCGGTCTGCAGGGCTTCCTCGGCTCGATCGACGCCAACACCGGCGACACGCTCGTGGGCTGGGACACCGACCAGTTCCCGACAAACATCTACCTGACCACGCAGATCATGTGGTCGATCCTCAAGTACGGCGGCCTCGCCCCCGGCGGCGTCAACTTTGACGCCAAGGTCCGCCGCGAGAGCTTCGAGCCGGTCGATCTCTTCCATGCCCACATCGGCGGCATGGACGCGTTCGCCCGCGGCCTGAAGATCGCAGCCGCGATGCGGGCCGACGGCGCGATCCAGAAACTCGTCGAAGAGCGATACGCGACGTGGTCGGGCCCGCTCGGCAAGCGGATCGAGGCGGGCACTGAGAGCTTCGCGTCGCTGGAGAAGGAGATGCTGGCCAAGGGTGAGGCCCAGGCCAACATCAGCGGCCGTCAGGAGCTCTTCGAAAACGTGATCAACACGTACTTCTGACGCCATGAATCGATGGTGGCTCACATCGCTCTCGTTGGCCATCATCGCGGTGGTCGGCGGCTTGCCACACGCCAGCGCAGCGGATGCGACGGCCGCGGTCGTGCCTGCAGCGGTCGATCCAACGCCATTCGGCGGCGACTTCCCCGCGCTCGACGGCTGGGCCACCGGCGAGTGGTGGACCGCCGCTCGGGCCGAGGGTGGTGACGGCCGTCGGGGCGCGAAGGCAGGCCGCCCGTTCCCGCTCGACGTGCCGAGGAGCGACGTCGTCGCCTTTGCCCTCTACACGGTGAGCCTCGAGCCGGCGGCCACCGCCGGCGTGCTCAAGATGACCGCGCAGCTCTTCCCGCTGAAGCCCGGCGAGCCGATGGAGGCCCGGCTGGAGGTCGATCGCGGAGCCGGCTGGGAGGAGGTGGTCCGCGCCCCGGTGCTCTACCCCGGCTGGGACGTCCACTTCCGCGTCGAGGGTTGGGACGCGTCGCGGACTGTGCCCTACCGCGTCCGCCACGGTGCCGACGCCACCTTCACCGGCACGGTCCGCCGCGATCCCGCCGAGAAGGAGCGGCTCAGCGTCGCCGTGCTCTCGTGCAACTCGTCGAGCACCACGGGCCCGCGCACTGAGCTGGTGGCGAACCTCGAGGCGCTCGATCCCGATCTCCTCTTCTTCGCCGGCGACCAGACCTACCGCCACACACAGCACACGGTCGGCTGGATCGAGTTTGGGCTGCAGTTTCGCGACGTGCTCCGCGACCGGCCGACGGTCACGATCCCCGACGATCACGACGTGGGCCACCCGAACCTCTGGGGCGCCTCCGGCAAGCGGGCGCTGGAAAAGGATGGCTCGGACGGTGGTTTCTTCTATCCGGCCGCCTACGTGAACATGGTCCAGCGGCAGCAGACCTGGCACCTGCCCGACCCGGTCGATCCGGCGCCGGTGGAGCAGGGGATCACGGTCTATTTCACACGCCTCGTGCTCGGTGGCCTCGACCTGGCCATTCTCGAAGATCGCAAGTTCAAGACCGGCCCCCGGGGCACGATCCCGCAGCTCGGCCCCCGGCCCGACCACATCACCGATCCAACGTACGACCGCGGGGCCGTTGACCTGCCGGGGCTCGAACTCCTCGGCAAGCGGCAGCTTGCCTGGCTCGACCGCTGGTCGCGCGACACCGCGGGCGTGCGGGCCAAGGCCGTGCTCTCGCAGACCGCCTTCTGCGGCGCCGTGCACATGCACGGCAAGATCGACGAGCGGCTGCTCGCCGATCTCGATTGCAACGGTTGGCCGCAGTCAGGACGCAAGGCCGCGTTGCGGCTGATCCGGCAGGCCGGCGCCGTGCATCTCTGCGGCGACCAGCACCTCGCGGTCGTCGTGCAGCACGGCATCGATGCCTTCCGGGACGGACCATGGGCCTTCACCGCTCCCGCGATCGTCAACACCGTCTATGGCCGCTGGTGGCATCCGGAAAACGAACGCGCCGGACCGAACCCGATCGCCGGCTCGCCGCTGCCATGGACCGGCGACTACGAAGACGGCCTCGGCAACAAGCTCACGATGGTCGCCTACGCCAACCCCGAGAACCCCGTCGACGAACGAAGGCGGGGCGACGGCTTCGGCACTGCCGTCTGGGACTTTCCCGGCAAGACGGTGACCTTCCACTGCGTGCCGCGATTCGCCGCGATCCACGACGGCGTGCCCGAGGAATATCCGGGCTGGCCTGTGAAGGTGCCGCTGGAGAC
>CAIKWU010000075.1 GCA_903831155.1 uncultured Planctomycetaceae bacterium
ATGCCCGCACGGCAGCGATCACTAGAACTCTGGGCATAGAGATCCTCACCATCCCACAAGGAGCACCGACACATGAGCATCGAACGAACTGTGAGACGCCGGTTCCATCAGATCAAAAGGGCTGAGTTGCTCAAAAGCATCGCCGAGGGCTGCCTGTGCGACGGTATCGACGCACCGCAGCCGTCGTCACTGCCCCTCGCCGTGAAGTGCGCTGCCAAGTTCTATGGCCTGGCTGCCAACGAGTACCGATCCGCCGGGCTCGGCCTACTGGCACGGAAGTGCTGGAGACAGGCGGCAAAGAACTATGAGCAACTCAAGGTCACCGAAGAGGCTGAGCGATGCCTCGCCGCTGCCGCAGAGGTGCAGGAGTACTGGGAAGGGGGTGCATCGTGAGCGATCGTTTCTATATCCCCACCCAAGGCTCTGCGTTGGCGACGTTCCGCGCGATCAGAAGATGGGCCGAGAAGGTTGCAGCATCGCAGGGGAAAACGCTGGATCCTGAGTGGTACAAGGATGGGCCCGAAGACAGGCCCGCACTGTATAAGGCCAGAACTCAAGAGAGCGAAGGGGAGGAGCAGTGAGCCACAAGATCAAGATCAACGTTCCGAAAGAGGTATTCGATGCGTGCCTGTCGAATCGAGAAGGGCTGCCGACCCCGGTGGTTCGTCTTGAGCGATCGAGGCATCCTCACATCTGCCTGGTGGCCAATCTTGATCAGGCAATCGATATCGCGGTGTTTCTGCGGGGGTTCGCCAAACGGGCGGACACCGCAGTCGCGTGGCGAACGCTTCACAGTGTCGAGACGGGGATCAAGTGCGCAGTGATTTAGAGTCCAATAAGACGGCTGAGTCGACAGCGGGAAGCACCACACGACTGACTCCTACGCGTGAGGCTGCGAAGACTGTTGGCGTGAACGCTTCGCCCGTGTGGCCTGACGCTGACTCACTAATCTGATTCCCACGCGAGGGGAGCAGGTCGCCATCAAGGGCCTGCTCCCTGACGGGGTTGGGTTTCCTGTGCCACGGGATATGAGGGTTCGGAAACAGGGTTGACCAAGGCAATCAGTGTGCGCGGCTGGAGCCGAGGCCTTGGCCGAGGCGGAAGCCGCTCCATCCCGAACACCCGCGAAGAGCTCCATCGCCAGGAACTCGTCGCGAAGCCGGCCGTGCAAGCTCTCGGCATAGCCGTTTCCCCAGGGGCTTCCCGGCTCGATGTACAGCGTGCCAGCGCCCACCTGTTTGAGCCAGCGACGTAGGGTCTGAGCGATAAACTCGGGCCCGTTCTCGACCCGTGACGGCGATAGGCCCAGCGCGGCTCGCCCGCGACTCGGCGCCGTCTTCTTTCTGCACCGCTTCGGATCGGCGCTCAATCACCACGTGAACCTGCATGCGTGCGCGACCGACGGCGTCTTCGTGCCGACCGGTGACGGGCCGCCGGCGTTCCTGCGGGCCCGGCCCAGGCACGCGCACCGCTCCCGGCCTCCTCCTCGCTCAGGCCGACGAACCATTTGAGGTGCATTACCTCGCGCTCATCCTCGGGGAGGGCGTCGATTGCTTGCTGAAACCTGGTCCAGTCGTCGAGGGTCGCTGGCCAGGGCACGTCGGCCACGGCGGCCAAGACCGCATGACGATCAGGCAAAGCATCACCCCGCGACTCGAGATTGCCGACGCCGTGTCTTTGACCGCCGTGTTTCCTCGCGAGGTCATGGAGCGTCTCTCGAACCTTCTTGCCCGCCAGCAGCATGGGGTGTCGCTCCGACTCCGACCGGGCCGGCTGAAGCGCGTGCCACAGGCCCATCATCGCCTGCTGGGCGACATCGCTCGGGCGTTCGTGCCGAGCCACACGGGCGAAGTCTGGGAGGAGCCTGACGGCCAGCCATGACACGCGGTCGTGGCAGGAATCCACCAACAGGGCGGCGGCCTGTGTCTCCCCAGCGCGGTGCGATGCAAGAACCTCGTCGATGGTGGCGAGACCATCCCCTTGCTCCTGCGGCACGAGGAGGTCCGGCGGGCGGCACGCGACTGGGCCACCTCCAGTTCCGACGCGCCGTTCCGCGTGCCGATCCCGTCGGAGGAACGGCTCCGCCACGATCGCCAGCTGCCGATCGAGTCCGATCCCCCGGCCCACACCGACTACCGGGCGCTGGTGGAGCCCTGGTTCCTCCGCGCCCGCGAGCCGGCCTACACGGCCCGCATCGCCGCCATCATGCGCCGGCTCCTCGCCGAGTCGCTCGCCCGCGATGCGTTCGAGGTCGTCACCGGGTTCGCCCTGCCGCTGAAGTCGCGGGCCCTCGCGGTACTTCTGGATGTCGACGCCTCGGAGGCCGACCGCTGGATCGGCTGGGGGGTTCACGTGTTTCACGGCCCCGACGGCGAGGCCAAGGCCGCCGCCCTCGAAGCCTACCTGCACGAGCAGCTCGACCGCGCCGTGGAGTCGCCGGGCGACGACTTCTTCGGCCTGCTCGTGCGGGCCAGGCTCCACGGCCGGCCCCTCACCCGCGGCGAGATGCTGGGCTTCGCGAACCTCGCCTTCGCGAGCGGGCGCGACACGATCATCCACACCGTGGCCTGCATCCTCGGCCACCTGGCCGCCCGCCCACAGGACCTCGAATCGCTCCAGGCCGACCGGAGCCGGATCGTGCTCGCCGCGGAGGAGTTTTTCCGGGTGTTCATGCCGCTCACCCACATCGGCCGCGTCTGTCCCGCCGGCGGGGACGTGCACGGGGTCGCAGTGGCGCCCGGCGGCCGCGTGACGCTGGGATGGGCTTCGGCCAACCTCGACGAGTCGGCCTTCGCCTGCCCGGAGGAGGTACGACTGGATCGGCGGCCGAATCCGCACGTGTCGTTCGGGTTTGGTCCGCACCTCTGCCTGGGAGCGGCCCACCCGCGGACGCTCGTCCGCGGGCTGCTCGAGGCGGTCTGCGACGTCGTGGGGCGGATCAACCTGATCGACGCCGTGCCCAGGGTGGAGAAGACCGCGTCGTACGAGCGGGTGCTCGGCTACGAAAGGCTCGTCTGCCGGTTCACGGGCACGTCGGCCTCGAGATCGACCCACGACCGGCAGCCGCCGTAGGACTCGTGCCACGGAAGGGTGATCGGGGAGGGCAGCGGACTGACCACCACCTCGAGCACGTGCAACTCGTCCTTCCAGCGGTGGAACCGCTCCGCCACCACCTCGTCCGACCAGACGTGCCGGCTGCGGTAGGCCGCGAGATCCTCGAGCCTCAGCACACGGCGGGCTTCCAAAACCCGGGCCGCATGCCGGAACACCACGCTCCCCTCGGGAGGCCGGTCGGCGTCGATGTCGACGAGCAGGTCGCGGGCCTCTGGAATCAGGCTCTCGGGCGACTGGTGCAGGAACGTCGGCAGGAGCAGGAACGACGCATGATCCGGACGGAACTCGCCGCCGTCCTCCACGATCCCGCCCTTGCGGAGGATGACATCCTGCCGGCCCGTCGCCAGGGCCCGGCAGATCGCCGCCCACTCCTTGAACGCCGTCCGCATCGGCTCACTTCGCCTTGCGGAGGAAGAGGCCGTCGGCATTCACCTGGATCACGGGGATGCCGAGCTTGGGGTCAAAGAACGCGTCTCCCTTCACGACCACGTCCTGCCCCTCGGCCACGCCGAGCAGTTTCTGGGCGTCGAGCGGGATCACCCTGCCATCCGCGCCGGCGAAACTCACCGCGGCGATCGGCGAGTTGGCCGCCCGCTTCTTGCAGAACGGGCAGTCGTCCGGCTTGTGCCCCGGCTTCGCCGCGTGGTCATCCGCCGGTATCTCCAGCATCGAGAATGTGGCCTCGTTCTTTCCGAAGGGCGACGTGCCACGGCCGCCGATCCGGCCGGCCACGACCACCGGCTGCGGCGTGGGCGTGAGCTTGGCCTTGGCGTCGGCGATCGACACCGCGCCCGCGGGCTCCTCGGCAAGCAGGACGCTGCCGCGAACCGCTGCCACGTCGATCTCCGCCCTGGCCGACGTCGCGGCGGCGACTCCGGAGAGGACTCCCACCGCCATCACCATCCGTCCGAGAACCCGCCTCATCAGAGCACCTCCTTGATCGTCTTGAACGCCCCTTCGATCCGCTCCTTCACCGACTCCAGCACCTGCTTGGGATCGGCCTTCTCGTCACCCGAATGGAACGCCTCGTCCACCTTGCCGAAGCACTCCTCCAGCTCGTCGAGCGCCTTCGAGACGGCTCCGGCATCGTCACCCGGGAGCTCCGCCTTCTTCCCCAGTTCACGAACCTCTTCGAGGAGGTGGCCGATCCCGTGGACGGCCTCGTCGCTCATCGTGGAAGCCAGCTCGCTCGACAATGCCTCGAGCTTCGCCACCCCGTCGGCGAGCGACGTGGGCTCGTCATGGTCGTGGTCGTGATCGTGTCCGGCGTGGCCGTGATCGGTCGGCGCCGTGGCCGCCGCGGGGGCAGTCTGGCGGGCGGGCGGGGCCGACGGCCCGCATCCGGCGACGAGGCTGAGGGCCAGGAACGGGACGAGACGAATGGTCGCGTGGGGCATCGACACCTGCTCCGGGAAGGGCTGCGAAAGGACGACTCCCCTCATCCTACCCCGACCGGTCACTTCCGCGGAACGGCCGTCTGCGCCGCGACCGCCTCGGCGGGGCTGGCGACGAGACACACCAGCGAACGCCCCGGCAGCTCCAGCGGCTGGGAGGCATCGACCAGCGGGCCGCGGCCGTCGGCGAAGATGTCGTTCGGAGCGGCCCGCCCCGTCTGCACGAACACCCGCCACGGCAGGGCCCGGATGATCGCCGGCGCGGGCAGCACGAACGCCCTCGGCTGGTCCTCCGCGTGGGCCATCACGAGCACGTGCCGCGGCACGCCCGCCACGCCGCCAGCCTCGAGATTGTTGCCGGCGATGAGCCGCTCCGGAGTCGGTGCCGCGAGGAAGCAGGTGATGCCGCCGTCGGCCATGCCCCAGTCGATCGGCTCGCCGTCGGGCCCGAACCATTCCACGTCGGGCAGGCTGCCCGAGCCGCTCGCGCCGCCCACCAGAAACGACCGGCGACGAAGCGTGGGATTGCCGAGCCGGAAGCGGATCAGCTCCCGGACGAACCTCACGAGGCCCGCATTCGACTCGACCAGCCTCCAGTCGAGCCACGAGACGTCGTTGTCCTGGCACCAGGCGTTGTTGTTCCCGCGCTGCGTCCGGCGAAACTCATCGCCGGCGACGAGCATCGGCACGCCCTGGCTGAGAATCAGGGTGGCGAGCATGTTGCGGATCTGCCGCGCCCGGACCGCCTCGACGGCGGGGTCCGCCGTCGGCCCCTCGACGCCGTAGTTCTCGGAGAAGTTGTTGTTGTCGCCGTCGCGGTTGCCCTCGCCGTTGGCCTCGTTGTGCTTCTCCCGGTAGCTGACGAGGTCGGCGAGCGTGAAGCCGTCGTGCGAGGTCACGAAGTTGATCGAGTGGCAGGGCTGGCGGCCGTGCTCCGCGTAGAGGTCGCTCGACCCCGCCAGCCGCGTGGCCAGGTGGCCGGTCTGGGCCGCGTCGCCTCGCCAGAATCGGCGGACGTCGTCGCGATAGCGGCCGTTCCACTCGGCCCACCGCATCCGGGCGAACGAGCCGACCTGGTAGGCCCCGGCGGCGTCCCACGCCTCGGCGATCATCTTGGTGTCGGCGAGGGCCGGATCCTCGGTGATCACCTCGACGACCGGCGGATTCGGCTGCAGGTCGCCGTTGCGGTCGCGGCTGAGCACGCTGGCGAGGTCGAACCGGAAGCCGTCCACGTGGTAGTTGTGCACCCAGTTCCGCAGGCAGAGGAAGATCAGTTCGCGGACGATCGGGTGGTTGCCGTTGATCGTGTTCCCGCAGCCGGTGTAGTTGCGGTAGCTCGAGCCGCCGTCGCCGAGCATGTAGTAGACGCGGTTCTCCAGACCCTTGAACGAGAGCGTGGGACCGAGGTGGTTGCCCTCCGCGGTGTGGTTGAAGACCACGTCGAGGATCACCTCGATCCCGGCGGCATGCAGCGCCCGCACCATCTCCTTGAACTCGCGGACCTGTGCCCCCGGCGCCGGATCGGCGGCATAGCCGCGGTGCGGGGCGAAGAAGGCGAGCGGATCGTAGCCCCAGTAGTTGCCCCGCACCACGCCGTCGGCCGAGGGCATGGCGGCCGCGAACTCGTGCACCGGCATCAGCTCGACGGCGGTCACGCCGAGCGACTTGAGGTAGGGGATCTTCTCGATCACGCCGAGATAGGTGCCCGGGTGCTCCACGCCGCTGGTGGGGCTCGCGGTGAACCCGCGAACGTGCATCTCGTAGATCACGGTGTCCGACAGGCCGCGGCGGAGGTGGCGGTCGCCCTGCCAGTCGAAGGCGTCGTCCACCACCACGCACTTCGGCGGCACGAGCCGCCCGTCGGCCGCGATCGCGAACTCCCCCGCGAGGGCCTTGGCATAGGGGTCGATCAGGCGGGCCCGGCCGTCGAACCGCTGGCCGCGCTCGGGCTCGAAGGGCCCGTCCGCCTGGAAGTGGTAGAGCGTGCCCGCCGCGAGCCCGGGCACGAACACGCTCCAGATGTCGCCCCAGCGATCGCGGGAGGGGTCGAGGAGAATCGTCTCGGCCGGCGCCACGTCGCCGACCGCGTCGTAGAGCAGGATTCCCAAGGCCGTGGCCGAGCGGCTGTAGACGACGAACTGCACGCCGCCGTCGCGGAGGATCGCGCCGTAGGGCAGCGGCTGCAGGAACTGCAGCGGCGGCAGCGGCTTCCTCGAGGCGGCTCGTTTTCGGGGGGAGGGCTTCCGCGGCGTCATCCGCGAATGATACCACCGGCCCTTGCGACACCCCCGCCGGCGGCGATGATACCGGCGTGAGCGGAGCGACCTATTCCGGCGCGGGCGTGAACCTCGAGCTCTATCGCGAGGGGATGGCGCGGCTGCCCGCGCACATGCGGCGAACACAGTGCCCGCGGGTGATGAGCCAGGAGGGGGGATTCGCCGCCCTCTTCGCCCTCGACTTCAAGGGCCTCTTCAAGCGTGGCTACGAAGACCCGCTGCTCGTCTCGTGCACCGACGGCGTGGGCACCAAGCTCAAGGTCGCGGTCGAGACCGGCGTGCATCAGACCGTGGGCATCGATCTGGTGGCGATGAGCGTCACCGATGCGCTGTGCACCGGCGCCGAGCCGCTCTTCGTCCTCGACTACGTGGCCCTCGCCAAGGACGACCCCGACCTCCTCGAGCAGATCGTCCGCGGCATCGCCGACGCCTGCGTGGAGTGCGAGTGTGCGCTCGTGGGGGGTGAGACGGCGATCCTGCCCGACATGTACCACCCAGGCGAATACGATCTCGCGGGCTTCTGCGTGGGGGTCGTCGAGCGGAGGCGGCTGGTCGATGGCCGGCAGATCGCGCCGGGCGACGTGGCGATCGGCATCGCGTCGAGCGGCTTCCACTCCAACGGCTACAGCCTCGTGCGAAAGGCCGTGTTCGAGATCGGCGGCCTCTCGATCGGCGACCCCGTGCCCGCGCTCGGCGGCCGCACCGTGGGCGAGGCCCTGCTCACGCCCACGCGGCTCTACGCGCGGCCCGTGAAGGCCGTCCTCGGCCACTACCGGGTCAAGCAGGTCGTCCACGGCATCGCCCACATCACCGGCGGCGGGCTCGTGGAGAACCTCGCGAGGATCGTGCCGGAGGCGGTGCAGGTGGTGCTGGAGCGGGGCTCGTGGCACGTGCCCCCCGTCTTCCCCTGGGTGCAGTCACTCGGGGGCATCGCCGCCGACGAGATGGACCGCGTGTTCAACATGGGCATCGGCATGGTGCTCGTGGTGTCGCCCCACTTCGCCGACAGCATCCAGAAGCAGCTGGCCGACCTCGGCCACGAGAACTTCCGGATCGGAACCGTGGCCGCCGCCGCAGCCGACGCCGAGCGAGTCGTGCTGCGATAGGGGAGCGGTCGGCCGATCGCTTGCCCCCGCAGGACCGGGCACGTATCTTTCCCTCGTCAGCCGGGCAGGCTCCGATCCGATGCGCCTTCCTGCCATCGCATTTCTCGTCGCGGTGAACGCGATCCCCGCGGCCGCCGCGGTCTTCGTCTCCGAACCGACCGCGATCCGCAATGGCTGGAGCACGTTTCCGGTGCTCACCCGCGGCGATTCCGTGCCGCTGCTCGGCGGCACCACGGGCCAGACGTTCACCTGGACCGCGAGCCACCGCCTGTGGGACGGGCTCGGGGCCATGCAGGCCGACGACGACACGATCCGCGTGTACGTGAACTGCGAGACCGCGCCGGGCAGCATCGCCCGCGTGAACCTCGACCGCAACGGGCTCCGCACCTGGATCGCGGGCCGCGTGGTGGGCAACACGAACACCAACCAGGTGGCCGCCCCCACCGGGCTCGTGCAGGGCATGGCGGCCGGCTGGGGCACGCTCGGAGCGGGCGACGGCGTGCTGTGGCGGCCGTGCGCCGCAAACCTCTGGGAGCCCGATGCCTTCGGGTACGGCCGGGGTTTCCACGACCGGCTCTACCTGACGGGCGAGGAGACGTTCGATGATCCACCGTCCGGCCACTTCTGGGCGATCGATCCCGCGACCGACACGCTCTACGAGGCGGTCGACGTGGGCGGCGGCGGCAGCTGGGAGAGTGCCACGCTCGTCGACACCGGCCGCACCGACACGATCGCGCTGTTGCTGGGGGAGGATCGCGGCGAGGATCCGGCAGGCACGGCGCTCATGAGCCTCTACGTGGGCCGCAAGGACCCGACAGGCTCCTTCCTCGAGCGCAACGGACTCGCGGGCGGCACGACCTACTACTGGGACGCCGACGGCACCTCGTATTCCGTCGGCACCCTGCAGGGAACCCTGTTCACCGGCAACGCCGTCGGCGCCACGGGCACCTGGACGACCGACCAGACCGAGGCGGTGCGGTTCTCGAAGGCCGAGGACGTGCACACCGACATGCAGACCACCAGCGCCGGCTTCGGCACTCGGGCCGCCTTCGCGTCACAGGGGCAGGGCGTGTTTCTCGTGGACTTCAGCCAGGTCGATTTCGTGGCCGGCGACCTGGGGTCGGACCGGCAGAGCGAGGTGTCGGTGCTGTTCGCCGCGGGCACCGATGGCGGCGACGGCAGCGGAGCCACGGGACTGTTCACCGCGATGGATAACCTCGTCTGGTCGCCGGACGGCAGCGTGTACGTGAACGAGGACGACGGCGAGGGCGACATCTGGCAGATCCGCGTGGCCGACCTGCTCGCCGACTACGCCGCCGGCGACCTCACGCCCAACTCCGACGCGGTCTTCCAGATCCTCGACGCCGACTCCATCGCCGGCCTCGGCATCAACGAGTCGTCCGGGATCATCGACATCTCGACGCTCGTGGGCTACGTTCCCGGCAGCGTGTTTCTCACCAACGGGATGGGGGGCGTGGCCGACCAGCTCGCGATGCTCGTCTCTCCGACCGCCACGCTCGCGCCCGCCGTGACCACGATCGACGTCACGACGGGGTCATTGGGACAGCGGCAGGCGGGCCATCCGTTCCTCACGGGCACCACCCCCGTCGCGAAGGCGGGCGCGGGCATGCTCGTGCTCGACCAGATCAACACGCTGAGCGGCTCGTTCACCGTCCAGGCCGGCACGGTCGAGGTGGCGCACGCCAGGGCGCTGGAGTCCGCGCGGCTGGTGCCGCTGGCCGGGGGCACCGCGGCGATCGACGCCGGGTTGTCTGCCGCAGTCGCCGGCCTCGACCCGCTCGCCGGCGGCCTGCTCGACGTGGGGTCGGGAATGCTGACCGTGGCCGAAGGGCTCCCGCAGGCCGATCTGCTGACGGCGATCCGTTCGGGCCGGGGGCCCGGCACCTGGGCCGGGGCGGCGGGCATCACGTCCTCGGCGGCGGCAGCGGCGGCGGTCGGAACCCGGGCGGTGGGCTGGATGGCCAACGACGACGGCTCGTTGACCATCGGCTACGCCGCCGCGGGCGACACGAACCTCGACTGGACGGTGGACCTGCTCGACGCGACCAACCTGCTCGGCGGGGGCAGGCTCGATACGGGCGCGGCCGCGACCTGGCAGGAGGGCGACTTCAACGCCGACGAACTCGTCGACATCCTCGACGTGGCGGCGTTCATCGGCACCGGACTCTACGAGACCGGTGCCTACGCGGGCACGTCGGCGGCCGCCGCGAGCCTCGCCGTCGTGCCCGAACCCTCCGCGGCCGTATCGATCGCCGTGGGTTCCGTGCTCGTGGCGACGGCGATCAGTGGCCGCCGGCGCGGCCGGCCGACGCGGACCGCACCGGATCGACGCCGGGCTTCGAGGGCCCGGCCTTCTCGAGGGCGTCGAGCACCTGACTCTCGGTGATCAGGTCGCGGAGCACGATCGGCTCAGGGCACACCCCGCCAGGCGCCGCGGCCGGATAGATCGCGAGCACCGGAATCGAGCGGCTCTGTAACCCCTCGAGCGCCACCTTGATCTCGTTCGAGCCGTCGGTCCAGTCGGCGAGCACGGGCACGACCCGGTTCCGCTCGACCGCCGCCTTCACCCGGTCGGTCTCGATCGCGTAGGCGAGGTTGAACTTGCACGTCGGGCACCAGTCGGCCGAGAAATCGACCATCACGGTGGCCCCGCTGCGGCGCAGTTCCGCGATCCGGTCGCGGGAGAACGGCTGCTGCCACTCGATCACCGACTCGCCGGGGGCGAGCAGCGTGAACGCGCCCCAGCCGACGAGAGCGGCCGTGGCCACCGCCTGCACCCAGCGACCAAAGCCCACCACGCCGGTCGCCTCCTGCCCCTTGCCCACCCACCAGCAGGCGGCCCAGATGCCCACCAGCAGGGCGAGGGTGGGCACGAACCACTCGTGATGAAGGATCGTGAACAGGTAGACCACGGTGCCGAGCATCACGAAGCCGAGCAGTTCCTTGAACGTGGCCATCCACGCCCCGGGTTTCGGCAGGAACTTCACGAGCCCCGGCATCAGGCCGACGAGCACGTAGGGAAGGCACATGCCCGTGGCGATGGCCGCGAACACCGCATAGGTCACGGCCGTCGGCTGCGTGAGCGTGAACCCGAACACCGGGCCGAGGAAGGGACCGCTGCAGGGCGTCGCCAGCACGGTGCTGAGCACGCCCTTGAGGAACGAGCCGACCGGCCCCTCCTGCGACTGCACGTGCCCGGCCTTCTCGCCGATGAAGCCGGGGATCGGCAGTTCCCAGATGCCGAGGAACGACAACGCGAACGCGAACACCACGCCGATCATCGCGATGTTGAACCCGGCCGACGTGAACTGCTCGCCCCAGGCGAGGTTCGCACTCCCGAGGCCGATGTTGGCGGCCACGCTGGCCGTCGCCAGAGCCATGAACACGGCGAACACACCGGCGCAGTACCAGAGGTTCATCTGGAACACCTCGCGGCGGTCGCGGCCCGACTGCTGGGCGAACGACATCAGCTTGAGGCCCAGCACGGGCAGCACGCAGGGCATCAGGTTCAGGAGCAGGCCGCCGGCGAGCCCCATCAGCAGCGCCAGCGGGAGCGAGATCGACGCCGCCGGGATCGCGGCCGCCGTGGGCGGAGTGGCCGTGGCGGGCGCGGCAGCCATCGCAGGCACGCTCGTCCGCTCACCGTCTGCGGCCGGGTTCGGGGCGGCCGGCACTGGCGAGGCTGCGACCAGCGGCCGCACGCCTTTGGCGGCCTCGGCATACTTCGCCGCCGCGAAGGCGACGCCCCCGCCCGAACCGTCCGCGGCCCGCGGCGACACGGTGAGCCGCACGGCGGTCGGCGGATCGCAGGTCTGGTCGCTGCACGTCTGGAAGCCGATCACGGCCTCGAGCGGGCCGATCACGCCACTGGCGGCGTCGAGGGTGATCTCGAGGCCGATCGGGCCGTCGACCGCCCCCGCCTCGGCGAGTTCGGCATGCGTCGTGGGGGTGACCTTCGTCACGGTCGCCCGCGTGATCGCCGAATCCCCGGCAGTGCCCGACGACACGATCGTGGGCTTGCCCTGGCCGACTTCCGTTTTTGCCGTGTCCGACGGGCGGTAGAGATGCCAGCCCTCGTCGGGCACCAGTTCGACGACGATGGTTCCATCGGCGTCGCGATACCCCGCCCGAACTCTGCCGTGCGTGCGATCCGGCACGTGCTCGGCGAGCGTGGGAGACCGACTCGCCACCGCACCGCCGGCCTGGCCACTGCCCGTGGCCGTGAAGGGAATGGTCTGCGGCGGCAGGCAGGTCGTGTCCTGGCAGAGCTGAAGGCTGACCGAGCCACGGACGTCGCCCGCGCCGGGCTGCAGCGGCGCCCGCCAGGTCACCGTTCCAGAGTGCTCCTCGATGACCAACCCCTTCCAGGCGGGCACGTCTTCGACCGTGCGCCTGTGGGGCTCCGAGTCGGGGACGAACGCCCCCGCGGTTGTCCTCGGCGAGTCAGCGGCGACGACGACCCGCGTGGCGATCGGCCCGCCGGGCTTCTGCGAGATCGCGTAGAGGTGCCAGCCGTCCTCGATCGACGCCGTCACGGCCAGCATGTCGGGCGAGCCGCCAACCCCGGGCTCGACCAGCGCCTTGATCGACACCGGATCTCCGAGGGCCGCCGTGATGTCGGCGAGCGGGTTTGCAGGCGTCGCCTTTGCCGCGCCGAGGGGGCCGGCCAGATCGCCGGCCACGGACAGCCCGCCTGCGAGCAGCAGGACGAGCGACCCAAGGGCTCCCCGCAGCGGGTTTCGAGGGAGGCTGGGCATGCGATCCGTCGGTGAGGAGGGAAGGACGGTCGCCCCGAAGAACGGTCGCCGCCCGATGACCCGAATCCATGGGTTCTTTCGACCCGGAAAGTCTACAGACTGCACTTTTCGGCGGTCAAACGCCCGCCCCGGACCCGTCGAGCCATTCGAGTGCCCCGCGGAGGTGCGCGAGCAGGCGATCGACGCGAGCCACAACCCGCGCAGGCCGCTCAAATCGCCTCCCTTCAACCATCACCCAGCGAAACCAGTTGTCGAGTCCGAGGACGGTTCCAGTGGCCTCCAGCCACGGCACGAGCCGTCGCTCCACGTCGGCCAGCGGTCGAATCGCCTCGTAGGCCGCCAGGGCGTCGCACCAGGCGACACTCGGTGGAACCGTCGGATCACGGCGCCAACTCCCGAGCAGCCGCGCCAGGTCGGTCGCGGGCGTGTCGATCGCCGCCGCGTGGAGGTCGATGATGCCGGCGACCTGCGTCGCGTCGGCGGCGAAGATCACGTGCCCGCTCCAGACGTCGCGAAGCACCGCCTGGACCTGCAGCGGCCGCGCCTTCGTGGCGGCCACCCGCCGCAGCGCCGCAGGCCCCCCCACCTCGTGGGCGATCACGATCGCCCGCTGCAGACGCGAAGCAACCTCGGTCGCGAGCTCGCCGGCCGACCTCGGAGGGTGAGCCGGCATCCTCCAGGGGTCGGCGAGCAGGCGACCGGCGTGCTCGATGCGGCGCGTCATCGCGGGGGCGCTGTCGTGCGTTGGCGACGCCGCCGGCCATGCACACGCGGCGGCGTGAACCCGCGCGAGGGTGGATGCGGCCGCGCGGGCCCTCGATGGATCGGGGGCATCCTCGGCCACGCCCTCCACGAACCGCACCGCCTCCCAGATCCTGCCGGAGCCGTCGTCGGCGACCGTGCCGCCCACGCGTGTGGCGATCACGTCGGGAATCTCGAGACAACCGCTCGACCGCAGGTGCCGCATGAAACCATGGACCCACTCGACCCGCGGCCGGGACGCGGCCGGAAACGACTTGAGCACCACGTCCGCCGCACCATCACCCGGCGAGACCCGCGCGAGCATCGCCCCGCTGAACCCGTCGCCGACCAGCGGGCGGACCATCGCTTCGCGGCTGCCGAACCAGGCCCGGCAGACCTCCCGCAGCCCGTCGTCATCCACCCACGACACGGTCATCGCGCTGCCGCCTCGCCGGAAATTGGTCCGCCTCCGTGGGCGATGGTACGCTTCGAGGCTCGCGTGCGTCGACGGTTTTCGGGCATTCCCGGAGGGTGGCATGACGACTCTGGATCGGCCGGTTCGGGGACTGCTGCTGGTGGTGAACTGCCTCGCGGCAGCCATGGCTTTCGGCGTCGCGCGGGCCGACGAGGCGGCGAAGCCGGAGCCGGCGAAGGCCGACGCGGCGGCCCCCGCACCAGCGCCCGCCCAGCCGGCGCAGCCGCCAGCCCCACAACCGGGCGAGAAACCCGGGAAGCCCCCGTTCGCCGTCGTCCTGAAAGACGCCCGCCGGATCGACGGGCTGATTCCGCTCTGGCGGAAGGACGACAAGGTCTTCGCCGAGGTGCCCGAGTCGCTGCTCGGCAAGGAACTCTTCGTCACCATTTCGATCGCCCGCGGCATCGGCGACCGTTCGATCCTCGGCGGGATGAGCGTGGGCTTCGGCGACGACTGGGTGTGGACGCTCCGCAAGGTGGACGACGCCATTCACGTCGTCCGCAAGAACGTCCGCTTCTTCGCAGACCGCGGGAGCCCCGAGGAGCGGGCCGTCGGGCTCGCCTACACCGACAGCGTGCTGTTCAGCGTGCCGATCGTCACCACGGGGCCCGCCGGCGGGCCCGTGATCGATCTGGCCAAGATCTTCTTCACCGACCTGCCGCAGATCTCGCGAGCGCTGCCGGGCTTCTCGTTTGCCGCGGATCGCTCGACCTGGGCGAGCGCCAAGGGCTTCCACGACAACGTCGAACTCGAGGTCGCGGCCACCTACGGATCGGGCGGCACGGCGGAGTTCGACACCGTGCCCGACTCCCGCGGAGCGACCGTCAACGTCCACTACTCCATCAGCCTCCTGCCGCAGAACTCCTACAAGCCGCGGCTCGCCGACGACCGCGTGGGCTACTTCGTCACGGCCCTCAAGGACTTCTCGCAGAAGGTCGACGAGGACCGCTTCGTCCGCTACATCAACCGGTGGCAGCTCGAGAAGGCCGACCCGTCGGCCGCGGTGTCGCCGCCGAAGAAGCCGATCGTGTTCTGGATCGAGCGGACGGTGCCGTTCCGCCACCGCCAGGCGATCCGCGAGGGCATCGAGGCCTGGAACGAGGCGTTCGAGAAGGCGGGGTTCGCCTCCGCGATCGAGGTCCGCCAGCAGCCCGATGCCGCCGACTGGGACCCCGAGGACGTCAACTACAACACCTTCCGCTGGATCACCGCGGGCCAGAGCTTCGCGATGGGGCCGTCGCGGGTGAACCCCCGCACCGGTCAGATCCTCGACGCCGACATCATCTTCGACGGCGACTTTCTGCAGTTCTGGCGGCAGCAGTACGAGACCTTCACGCCGCAGTCGGTGGCCCAGCTGACCGGCGAGCTTCCGGCGGCCCCGCGGGGCTGCGGCGGCGAGCGGTGCATCTGCCACCTGTTCGACGGCCACGCCCGTGAGACGGCGCTGGCGGCGACCGCCCTGGCGGTCAACTCCGCGGGCGGCCTCTCCGAGCAGGAGAAGGAGAAGCTGGTCACGCAGGGGCTGAAGCTCGTGGCGATGCACGAGGTGGGCCACACCCTCGGCCTGCGGCACAACTTCAAGGGCTCCGCCTTCCGTTCGCTCGCCGACCTCAACGACGTCGCGAAGACGTCGCAGTCGGGGGGCAGCACGAGCGTGATGGACTACATCCCGGCCAACATCATGCCGGCCGGGAAGACGCAGGGCGAATACTACGCCACCCGGCTCGGCCCCTACGACGCGTGGGCGATCGAGTACGGCTACAAGCCGCTGTCGGGAAGTTCGCCCGACGCCGAGCGGGCCGAACTGGAGAAGATCGCCTCCCGCAGCGGGGAGCCCGCGCTCGCCTACGCGACCGACGAGGACACGGAGCCGGGCGATCCCGATCCGTTCTCCAACCGCTTCGACCTGGGCAGCGATCCGGTGGAGTTCGCCCGCACGCGGGCCGAGCTGGTCGCCCAGCTGATGCCCAAGATCGCCGAGCGGCTCACGGAGAAGGAGGCCGATGGCAC
>CAIKWU010000076.1 GCA_903831155.1 uncultured Planctomycetaceae bacterium
GATCGACGACCTCTCGCTGGAGCAGGAAGGCCCGATGCGTCTGCTCGAGGCGAAGGAGGTGAGGCCGGCCTGCCCGGTGCTCGTCCGCAAGCCGGTGAACCCGGTGCTGGGCATCGCGATCCGCACCGCGGGCAACACCGAGCCGCTCGTCCTCAAGTCGCTCACGCTGTCGCTCGACGGCACGACGACGCCGGCCGACGTGACGAGCGTCAGCCTGGCCACGGGCGGCGCCGACGCGAGCGGGCCGTTTGCCGCCGTCGGCAACCGGTTCCGGGCGACGAAGCACGGACGCGAGGTGAAGCTGACCGGTTCGCTCCCACTGGAGCCGGGCGACAACTGGCTGTGGCTCGTCGCGACGCTGCGGGATGGCGCCGACATCGACGGCAGGATCGTCGCGTCGGTCGAGTCGATCGACGTGTCGGGAAACCCGGTTCCGCTGACGATCGAGGGGCCCGAGAACCAGCGGATGGGGGTGGCCGTCCGGCTCCGCAACGACGACGGCAGCGACACGTATCGGATTCCGGGCCTCGCCCGCACGAAGGCGGGCAGCCTGATCGCCGCGTATGACGTCCGCTACCGGGGCGGTGCCGACCTTCCGGCCGACATCGACGTGGGCACGTCGCGGAGCAGCGACGGCGGCCGCACGTGGGAGCCGATGCGGGTCGCCCTCGACATGGGCCGCGAGGCGAAGTTCGCCCACGACGGCGTCGGCGACCCGTGCGTGTTCGTCGATGCCACAACCGGCCGGATCCACGTGGCCGCCCTCTGGAGCCACGGCAAGCGCGGCTGGAACGGCTCGGGGCCTGGCATGACGCCCGACGAGACCGGGCAGCTCGTGATGGCCACGAGCGACGACGACGGTCGCACGTGGTCGAAGCCGCGGAACATCACGGCCGAGGTCAAGAAGCCGGAGTGGCGGCTGATCCTCGCCGGCCCCGGCACGGGCATCACGACCCGCGACGGCACGCTCGTGTTTCCGGCCCAGTTCAAGGACGCCGCGAACGTGCCCCACTCCAGCCTGATCTGGTCGAAGGACCGCGGGGCGACCTGGCACATGGGCACGGGCGTGAAGCCGAAGACGACCGAGTGCCAGCTCGTGGAACTCGCCGACGGCTCGATCATGATCAACTGCCGCGACGACCGGGGCGGATCGCGGACGGTGGCCACCACCCTGGACCTCGGCGCCACCTGGCAGCCGCATCCCACCGACCGCAAGGCGCTGCCCGAGAGCGTCTGCATGGCGAGCCTGCTGGCCCTCGACGTGCCGGCCGTGGGGCGGCGGCTCTTCTTCTCGAACCCGGCCACGACGAGCGGCCGCCACACGATGACGATCAAGGTGTCGGCCGACGAGGGGCTCACCTGGCCCGAGGAGCGGCACACCCTCTACGACCGCCGCAAGGGGCTCGGCTACTCCTGCCTCGCCCCGGTGGACGACACCCACGTGGGCGTGCTCTACGAGGGCCTCGCCGAGCTCTACTTCATGCGGTTTCCGATCGCCGAGCTCGTCGGCCGCTGATCGCCTAGCGCCCCGCCGGTCGTTCCGGCTGCAGGACGGCGGCGGCCATGCGCCGGCCGATCTCCAGCTTCGCGTCGCCGCCGAAGTGGATGCCGTCGGCCTTCAACGGCAGGTCGGCGGTGGGCACGAACGTGACCGACGGGTCCGCGTCGGCGAGCCGTCGATGGCCTGCGACCGTGGCGATGCGGGGCTTGGTGCCGGCGGCGGCGGCGATCTCGGCCACGATCGTCCGCATGCCCCGGCAGGCCCCCGGCCGGATCTCCTCGACGACCTCGCGGAGATCCGCCGCCAGCGCCGCGAGCCGCTCGCCGGACCGGGCGGCGTCATCGGCCGTGTTGCTCTCCCCCTGGAGGTAGAGCAGGCCGCGAACTTGGAACGGGCGGCCGTCGCGGCCGGCCTCCGCGAGGGCGGTGCGGACGGTGTCGCGGAGGTGGCCCCACATGTGGCCCGCGTTGGGATCGCGGTCGAAGGCGGCCCGGTCCCAGAGCGAGTTGCTGCCGCCTCCCCGGCAGGCCTTGATGAGCATGAGGTTCCTGCGGCCGCGAGCTGCGAGCGTGCGGGCGAAGCCGAACTCGGGCCCCCAGAACGTGTCGTTGGCCTTGCCGTCGCCCTGCTGCACGCGGAGCGTGGTGATCGCCGCTCCCGAGTCGCCGTAGAGCTTCGGCGGAAACGCGGTGTTGGTGGAACTCGCGTTCGACCAGAAGAAGGCGATCCCCTCGTCGGCCGGCGACTCGCCCGGCGCGGGGGTCGCGTCGCCACTGGCGGTCGTCCCAAGCATGTTCGACTGCCCAGTCAGCACGTAGACCTCCCAGGGCGGGTCCGCCGCCGGAGCGGCCTGGCCCACGGCGAGGACGAGAGCCGCGACGACCACGCCGAGAACGAATCGCCCGCTCATGGTTTCGCCTCCGCCGCCACGTCCACCTCGAACGGCGTCACCGGCAGGCCGCCGGGGCCGACCAGGTTGACCGGAGGCTCCGGGAAGGGCCGCCACGCAGACCGCACGCGGCGGGCCGGGGCATCGCCGGCGGCGACCACGAGGCTCGCTCCCTCGATGCGGGCCTCGGCGGGGTGAAACGCTCCGTCGCTCCCCGCGACCTCGACGTGCCGTGGCGGGCCGCGGTCGGTGGTCGTGAGCCCGCGGCCTGCATGCTCGAAGTCGATCCGCACGCGGCCATCGGCGAGCCGCGTGGCCTGCGTGGGCAGGGGACTCGAGCCGACGGCCTTGCGCCGGCCGTAGACGTCGGCCAGCGCCCAGCCGGCGAGCCGGTCGCCGATCGGCTGCTTGTCACCGGGATGCACGTCCCCCTTCTCGCCGAGATCGATCGCCACGGCCATGCCGGTGTGCGGCAGCCGGGCGAGGAGCCGCCGCTGGCCGTCGCGGAAGGCGGGCCAGTGCGGCCGGCCCATGCCCGGGAGCTGGACGAACCCGAAGGGAAGTTCGTTGCGGCCCCAGGCCCGCCGCCAGTCCTCGACGAGCGCGGGAAACAACTCGTCGTGGAGCGCGACGAGGTCGGCCGCCTCGGCGTTCGACTCGCCCTGATACCAGCAGATGCCGGCGATTGCGAACGGCGTCACCGGCTCCATGCAGGCCCGCCAGAGGAAGCCCGGCTTGAAGGGATGGTTGGGCCCGAGGTCGTCGCCGGGAATCGACTCGCCGGCCTTCGTGGCCCGAGCGAGGTTCGCCGCCGCCCGGGTTCGGCACCACTCGCCCACGAGCGGGTTCCGGAGCCACGGGCCGCTCGCGAAGCCGGCCGTCGCCGGACGGGCCGCAAGGGCCTCGCGGGCGATCCAGGCCTCGGTGGGCGAGCCGCCCACGGCCACGCCGATCACGCCCACCGGCACGCCAAGTTCCGCGCGGAGCCGCAGCGCGAAGAAGGAGGCGACGGCGGAGAAGCCGTGGGCCGAGGCGGGCGACCACCCCGTCCACGTGCCGCTCGTGAAGGCCGCCGGTTCGAGAGCCTGGACCTGCGCCGGGGTGTAGGCCGGTCGATCGCCCCCGGCGGCGGTGGCGATGGGAAGGATGCGGAGCAGGGGATCGGCGGCGGCCAGCGCCGGCTTGGAGTCATGGGCCTTGGCGAGGGGCAGCAGCATGTTCGACTGCCCCGCGCAGAGCCAGACCTCGCCCACGAGCACGTCCGCAAGGGTGACCGTGGTTCGGCCCTCGATCACGAGCGGGCGGCCCGCCGCCGACGCATGCTGCGGCGGCAGCACGACCTTCCACCGGCCGTCGGTGCCGGCAGTGCCGGTGACCGACGCACTGCCGAAGCGGACCCGCACCACCTCGGCCGGCTCCGCCGTTCCCCAGACGGGCAGCGGCTGGCCCTGCTGGAGCACCATGTGGTCGCCAAAGCAGAGCGGAAGCCGCACGTCGGCTGCGGCACCGCCCGCCCACGCAACGGCCGCGAGGATGGCCGCGACGACCGACGCGAGGCGACGGCCAGCCTCAGCCACGCCGGCCGGCCCGCCGCCGAAGCATCGCCCCCGCCAGCGCGGCCCCCGCTGCCCCGAGGGCGAGCATGCTCGGCTCGGGCACCACGATGAACTGCATCACGCCACCGTTCACGGTGCCGTCGGCGAAGGTCGC
>CAIKWU010000077.1 GCA_903831155.1 uncultured Planctomycetaceae bacterium
GTCCGCGGCGCTTCGCCATCCTGGCTCCGCTTGCTCCCATAGCCCGGCTCTCGGGGCACGGGCAGCCGCAGCCCCTTGCCGGGTTTGCGCCGGTCAGGCGGGGTGCACGCCCGGCCGGCGGAGCAGCGCCCACGTGGCGTCGCCGCCGAGCACCGCGTGATCGGTCGCGGTGAAGGCGTTCATGATCCAGGCCACCGTGCCGCCGGTGGCGGCGTTGCGCCAGAGGATGTCGGTCTTTCCGTCGGCGTTGACGTCGGCGGTGTTGTTGACCGCCCACGACAGGTCACCGCCGAGGACGGTGAGCGAGACCACCGTTCCATCGTCCATCAGCCAGCCGACGACGATGCCCGGCACTTCCGTGCCGGGGGTGTTCCTCCAGAGCAGGTCGTGCTTGCCGTCGCCGTTGAAGTCGCCGGTGCCCGCGAGGTCGGCGTTGTCGTCCGACGAGAGGAGTGCCGCCGACAGGATCGTGCCGCCGTTCATGCGGTGCAGAACCTTCTTGCCGACGGTGCTCGTCCAGATCAGGTCGGTCCGGCCGTCGGCGTTGGAGTCGTAGTCGGCCGCCGTCGACGCCAGCCGCCACAACGCATCGCCGCCGATCATCTGCGGGGCGGCCGGCGTGATCCCGTTCATCAGGCACATCACGTTCACGCCGCCCGTCGAGTCGCGCCACACGATGTCGGTGCGGGAATCGCCGTCGTAGTCGCCGCTGGCCTCCAGCCGCCAGGTGGCATCGCCCCCGACGAATCCGGCCGATGCCACGGCCCCGTCGGCCTGCATGAGCCAGATCACGGTGCTGCCGGACGTGTTCCGCCAGACGAGGTCGCTGACGGCGTCGGCGTTGAAGTCGCCCACGTCCTCGATGGCCCACGTGGCATCGCCGCCGAGGAGCCGGGTCGACGTGACCGTCCCGGTTGCATCGTAGAGCCAGCCGATGTTCATGCCCGTGGCGGTGTTTCGCCAGATGGCGTCGACGATCGAGTCGCCGTTGAGATCCACCGCGGGCCGCAGGGCCACGAGCGCCGCGGCGTCGGGGATCGCCGGGACGGGGTCGGCGGCGGCCAGCGGCACCGCGGACAGGGCGTGGCGGGACTCGAGCCCCTCGATGCCCAGCGGCCGGCTGCGGCGGCGCCGACAGCCGGACGGGTGCGGAAGGCATGGTCGCGTGGCGGGGGTGCCGATGCAGGAGGCGAGGTGGCGGACGAGCGACATGGCTGAACTCCTCAGGCTCGAGGGTGGGACAACGCACTTCCGCTCCCTGGACACGCCGACGGTCGGATTCGTCCGCCACGGAATCGTAGGGAGCCGGGTCACGCGCCCGTGCCGGGGTGCGGCTCGCCGGGGGACGAGCGCGATCAGGCCCGCCGGACACTGCCGCGCGGACGGGGCGGCTCGGTCGGGCGCGAGGTGCCGATTTGGCAGGGGGGCCGCCTGGAGTTTGCGGAGGTCCTCGGAAAACCTCGGGAAACAGCGGCTGTTCGAGGCCACGCTGCCCGTGGCACGCGGGTTGCATTCCTCCGGGGGCATCCAAGGAAGGGCTGCCAAAACCCGTCGCCCACAACGTTCCACCGTTCAGAGGAGTTTCCCGTGGCCAAACAGATGGTGTTCGACGACGAAGCCCGTCAGCCGCTGCTCGCCGGCGTCTCCAAGCTCGCCCGCGCCGTGAAGAGCACGCTGGGCCCCCGCGGCCGCAATGCCGTGCTCGACAAGGGCTGGGGCTCGCCCAAGGTCACGAAGGACGGCGTGACCGTCGCCGAGGACATCGACCTCGAGGATCCCTACGAAAACCTCGGCGCCCAGCTCGTCAAGGAGGCTGCCAGCAAGACCAACGACGTGGCCGGTGACGGAACCACCACGGCCACCGTGCTCGCCGAGGCGATCTTCCGGGAGGGGATCAAGATGATCGCCGCCGGTGCCGACCCGATGGCCCTGTCGCGGGGCATCCACAAGGCGGTCGAGGCGGTCTCGAAGGCGGTGCTGGCGATGGCCACTCCGATCAACGAGAAGAACAAGAAGGAGCTCATGCAGATCGCCACCATCGCGGGCAACAACGATCCCACGATCGGCAACGTGCTCTCGGAGGCGTTCCTCAAGGTGGGCAAGGACGGCGTGATCACGGTCGAGGAGGGCAAGCAGGCCGAGACGACCGTGGACGTGGTCGAGGGCATGCAGTTCGACCGCGGCTATCTCTCGCCGCACTTCGTGACCGACGCCGACGCCCAGGTGTGCGAGTTCGAGAACCCCTACATCCTCCTCTTCGAGGAGAAGATCTCGAGCGCCAAGAACCTGGTGCCGCTGCTGGAGGCGGTCAGCAAGTCTGGCAAGCCGCTGGTGGTGATCGCCGAGGACGTGGAGGGCGAGGCCCTCGCCACGCTCGTGGTCAACAAGCTTCGCGGCATCGTGCAGTCGGTGGCCGTGAAGGCTCCCGGCTACGGTGACCGCCGCAAGGCGATGCTCGGCGACATCGCCACGCTCACCGGCGGCCAGGCGATCTTCAAGGATCTCGGGATCGCCCTCGACGCCGTCAAGCTCAGCGATCTCGGGCGGGCGAAGAAGGTGATCATCGAGGCCGAGAACACCACCATCGTCAGCGGTGCCGGCACCAAGGCCGCGATCGACGGCCGGGTGGCCCAGATCCGCGACGAAATCACGAAGACGACCAGCGACTACGACCGTGAGAAGCTCCAGGAGCGGCTCGCCAAACTCGCCGGTGGCGTGGCCCAGATCAACGTCGGGGCCGCCACCGAGACCGAGATGAAGGAGCGGAAGGCCCTGATCGACGACGCCAAGAGCGCCGTGCAGGCGGCGCTGGCCGAGGGGATCGTTCCCGGCGGCGGCGTGGCCCTGCTTCGCAGCGAGAAGGCCCTCGAGAAACTCGACGTCGAGGGGGACGAGAAGCACGGGGCGTCGATCGTGAAGAACGCCCTGCGGTATCCGCTGACGGCGATCGCCGAGAATGCCGGCATCGACGGGTCGGTCGTGGTCAATCGCGTCCGCCAGATGAAGGGCAAGAACGACGGCTACGACGCCGACAAGGGCGAGTACTGCGACCTCGTGAGTGCCGGCGTGATCGATCCGGCGAAGGTCGTGCGGACCGCCCTGCAAAACGCGGCCAGCGTGGCGGCGCTCCTGCTGACCACCGACTCGCTCATCACCGAGATCCCGAAGGACGAGGAGCCGGCGGCCGGCGATGGCCACGACCACGGGATGGGCGGCGGCATGGGTGGCATGGGCATGGGTGGCATGGGCGGGATGGGCGGCATGGGAATGGGCGGTATGGGCGGCATGATGTGAGCCCCCCGGCTGCGCGTCGGATGCTCGTCGTGGATCAACGGAACTTTTTCAACTCGTACTGGAGACCAGGCAGATGGCAGCCAAGAACCTGAAGATTCGTCCGCTCGACGACCGCGTGGTGGTGGAGCCCGTCGAGGCCGAGGCGCGGACCGCCGGCGGCATCGTCCTACCCGACTCCGCCAAGGAGAAGCCCCAGCGCGGCCACGTCGTGGCGATCGGCCCGGGCA
>CAIKWU010000078.1 GCA_903831155.1 uncultured Planctomycetaceae bacterium
ATGAATGCCCCCCGACACTCCGAGCGTGAGCACCAACAGCGGCATCACGATCAGCACCGGGTTCATCCGGTCGCCCCAGGCCGCCAGCGACGTGAAGCATAGCCCGACGCTTGCCAGCGAGAGGAGAAAGACGAGCACCGAATACCGCAGCGACTTCAGCGACCGCCAGGTGAGCAGGAAGATCAGCAGCGCCGCTGGGCCGCCGTAGACCCGCATGCTGTTGGCGCTGGCTTCGTCCACCGACACGTTGTCGATCACAGGGCCGGCGAGGTGGAGTTCATCGGAGTTTGTGGTCGCCGTCGCCAGCAGCGTGTCGCGGATCCAGGCCGTCGCCCGGCGTCGATCGACGAGCCCCGCACGGGTGAAGCCGATCACGACGCAGGTCTGCTCGCCGTCCGGCCCGATGATCACCCCCTTCAGCCGCTCGATCGCGGCCTCGCGCTCGAGCGCGAGCGGCGGCTGCACGAGCCGCTCCAGGGCCTCCGATCCCGACACGACCGACTCGAACCATGGCTTGCCGGCCGCGTCGGTCGGCGCGTTCGAGCCCGTCGCCGCCTCGACGAAGCGATCGATCGCCGGAGCACCGACCGTGCATCCCGGCCACGACGCCACCACCACGTCGCCGCTCTCAAACTCCCGCGTGAACTGGTCGTAGGCCCGCCGCGGCGCGAATGACTCGGGCACCCACTCGATCGGAGTGGTCGATTCCACGCCGAGGATCCTGAGGGCCGACGTCACGATCACGGGAGCCGCGCCGAGGAGCACCGCCACGGTCACCACGCTTAGCACGAAGAGCCTCGACAGCGGCTCTCTCGGCCGCGTGCCCGTCTCGACTGTCGATGCCCTCAGCATCATCGCGTGTGCAATGCCATCCTTTCGTGTCCACAAACCGGCGTTCATGCCGCGTCGGCACCAGGGATACAATACGTGCTCTATCGCGGAGCGACAGCACGACGGCATACGTCAAGGCATTCCTGGCGATCCTGCCGCCGGCTGCTGTTTTTTCTTGGAAATGTCCAACGCAACGACCAGACGCAGGTGCCCAGGTACCCGGGCATGCCTTTGGGGTCGCCCGCCCGCATCCGCTAACCTCCTCCTATAATGGCGGACTTCTCCCGCCGCCCCTCCTCCCTCGCCTCACGGCGGACGGTGCCCCGAATGCCCTGGTCGCTCTCTCAGTCGCGCCAACCGGAACTGATGGACGATCCGGCGATCGCGGAGGCCGATCACGTTCACGCGCTCCGCGCCCTCGCGACGATCAATGCCGTCTCTCGGACCGCCGCCGGGATCACCGCAGCGGTGGAGCGGATTCTCGCGGACGACGCATCGCACACCGACGATCCAATCGTCGTCGACGTGGCCTGCGGCGGCGGCGACGTGACGGTGGACATCGCCCGACGGCTGCACCGCCGCGGCCTTCGCAGGGTGCGGGTCGTGGGCGTGGACATCAGCCCACGGGCCGTGCAGCAGTCCCGGGCCCTTGCCGCCCGCTCCGGCATCGACGCCACGTTCGAGGTCCGCGACGTGCTGGCCGACGGCTGCCCGCCCTGCGCGGTGGCCGTCAGTTCCCTGTTCCTGCATCACCTCGACGACGCCTCGGCCGCCCAGCTGCTCGAGAGCATGGCGGCCGCAGCGCGGTGTGGCGTGGCCGTGTCGGACCTCATTCGCAGCCGGGTCGGCCTGACCCTGGCGGTGGTCGGCACCACGTTCCTTTCGTGGTCGCGGGTTGCACGCGTTGATGGGCCGCTCTCGGTGCGAGCCGCGCGGACGCCGGATGAATACCGCGCGCTCTGCACCGTGGCCGGCCTCCACGGCGCAGTGATTCGCCGCACCTGGCCAGAGCGGGTGCTGATCGAGTGGCGTCGCGGCCTCGGGGAGTGCCCGTCATGACGCTTCGTGGCGCCGGCACATCCGCACCCGTCGCGGCCACGATCACGGCGGCCGATGCAGCCCGTACTCGCTGGCAGGTGCTCGTGATCGGCGGAGGCCCCGCCGGCGCTGCCGCCGCCCTGCGACTCGCCGCGGGCGGCGCTCGGGTGCTGCTGGTCGATCGCGGCGGTATGCCACGATGGAAAGTCTGCGGGTGCTGCCTCTCGGTCGCGGCAGTTCAAGAACTCCACTTACTCGACTGCGGCGTGGGCGACGACTCCGCGCTCCCTTTCGACGCCGTCCCACTGGAGTCGGTGTGCGTGGCTCACGGCGGGCGGTCCGCCGTGCTTCCGTTGCCGGGCGGCGGGGTCGTCTCGCGGGAGGTCCTCGACGCGGGCCTCGTTGCCGCAGCGATCGCAGCGGGCTGCCACTGGCTGCCGCAGGCGCATGTGGCGAGCATCGACGACGGCGCGGCAGGTTCGCAGCAGGTGACCGCCACGCTCACCATGCGACCGCCAGCCGACGCCATCATGACGTCGCACGTCATCACGGCCGATCGCATCGTGCTAGCGACCGGCCTTGCCGACCATGTGCGAATCGCCACCTTGGATCCAGCCTCCGTCTCGCATACCCCGGAAGACGCTCGTCGCATCGCCGCCGACAATCGTATCGGCTTGGGCGCTACGCTGCCGGCCGACGCAGCCGACCTCCCCTTCGGTGAACTCGTGATGGCGGTGGGCCGCGACGGATACTGCGGTGTCGTCCGACTCGAAGATGGCCGACTCGACATCGCCGCCGCGGTGAGCCGCGAATCGCTCGGCCGCGGTGCCGATCCGGGCCGGGTGGTGGCGGCGATCGTTGCAGAGGCTGTCGGCCGCTCGTCTCTGCCCATGCCGACGACCGCCGCGCTGAGCGCTGCCGCGTTCCGCGCCACCCCGCCACTCACCCGCAGCGCACCGCTCGTCTCCGGGCCGAGGGGCCAGATCCTCCGCTGCGGCGATGCCGCCGGCTACGTCGAGCCGTTCACCGGCGAAGGCATCGGCTGGGCGCTCGCGAGTGGTCGGCTCGTGGCCGAGGCACTGCTTGCTGATCAACTTGACGTCGGCGACCCACTGCGGCCGGCCGCCGCCGCGGCAACGCAGTATCGCGCGGCTCATCACCGCCGGATCGCGGCGGTTCACGCTCGCTGCCGAAGGGTGGCGCTCGCTTTGCGGAGGCCGGGTGTGGTGATGGCTGCCGTGCAGGCGGCACGCGTCGCCCCGTGGGCCGCGCGGCGGTTCGTGCCGGCCGTCATCGGCGCCGGATCGCTCGGAGGACACCGATGAGCCTTGCGATCCTCGGCATCGGCACAGCCACGCCCAAACGGCGGATCGCCCAGCGCGACGCGGCGGAGCTCGCCACGAGCTTCGCGGAGGGGGAGACCGGCCACGACCGCGTCGTTGCGGCCATCTACCGGCAGACGCGCATCCGCTCCCGCGGCTCCGTGCTCCTCGATGATCCCGGCACGCAGGCCTATTCGCAGACGTTCTTTCCGCCCGCCTCGCTCGCCGAGCCCGACGGCCCGTCCACGAAGGTACGGATGGACCGCTACGCCGCCGAGGCGGGGCCGCTCGCGATCGCCGCCGCCGCCAGCGCCCTGGCTGATGCCGGAATCGACGTGAGTGAGGTGACGCACCTCGTCACCTGCTCGTGCACCGGCTTCGCGAATCCAGGGGTGGACCTCGAGCTGATCGGCCGGCTCGGGCTGTCCGCATCCGTGGCCCGAACGCACGTGGGCTTCATGGGCTGCCATGGCGCCTTCAACGCCCTTCGTGTAGCGGAAGCCTTCGTCGCCGCGCGGCCGGAGAGCGTGCCGCTGGTCGTCTGCGTCGAACTCTGCAGCCTCCACTTCCAGTACGGCTCGCGAAGCGACGTGATCGTCGCCAACAGCATCTTCGCCGACGGCGCCGCCGCCCTCGTGGGCTGCCATCCGTCGCGACGCCGCGAAACGCGTGGCCCCACGTGGCTGCTTGAGCATCAGTGGTCGAGCGTCCTTCCCGACTCCCGCGACGAAATGGGCTGG
>CAIKWU010000079.1 GCA_903831155.1 uncultured Planctomycetaceae bacterium
AGTCCTCGTCGACCACCGAGAGCAACGCGTCGAAACCGGCCCGTGGGTCGGCGAACGCCTCGGCGAACGACTCGCTCACGTAGGACACCGCCGTGATCGGCTTGGAGGCGTCGGCGCGGAGCGGTGCGAAGGCGGGCAGATCGATGAGCGCCCGCCTGCCGCTTCCGGGAAGAGCCAGCTTGTCGAGGTGGTCGGCGGAGTCTCCGAGCGACACGATCACCCAGTCGCCGATGCGGCCGACGGCGAGCACGAGGTCGAGTTCGCGGAGCCGGTCGAACACCTGCTCGGCCCGCTGGTCGTCGCCGGCGGCCGCGGCCACCTCCCGCTCCAGGTCCGCCCAGGGCGCGCGGTTCCCATCGAAGGTGAACGTGAGCACCTCGCCTCCGGCCACCTTCCGGCGGGCGAGCGACGTGGCGAGGTCGGGATCGGCCTGGAGGATGGTGGCCGCGAGCGTCTCGATCCGGGCGAGCTGTTCGTCGGCCACGTCGCCCTTCGTGGTCCTGAAGCCCCAGACCACGTCGGGCACCACGAGAAGATCGAGGTTCTCCGCGAGCGTCTCCAGCACGAGCCGGGCATTCCGGCGGGTATCGACGTCCCCGGCGAACACCTCCAGTTCGGAGTCCTGCGTGTCGCCGTCGCCGGGCAGGTCCTCGACGACCATGTCCTCGCGGCCGGCGGCGATGCCTGCCCGTTGCTGCGCCGTCATCAGCTTGCGGATGAGCGTCCAGAACGACGCGCACGACGGCTCGCCGTAGACGAACGTGTCGGTCGCGATCATGTCGGTGAGCAGCTCGGCGGCCACCTCGTTCTCGGGCAGCAGCAGGAACGCCTCGAACGTCGAGAACGGGCTGCCCGGAGTGGTCCGCTGCTCCTCGTAGGATTCGAGAGCCCGCTTCACGGCCGGCAGGCCCATGACCGCCTTGAAGGCGTTGCTCTGCACGATGGCGTCGTACTGCTGCCGCAGCCGCAGCGACGACGACAGGAACGCGGCGTCGTGGGGCACGATCGCGACTCCCTCCGGTCCGGCGGCGGCCCTTGCCACGGCCGGGCCGACGATCATGGCGGCGACGGCCGCGATCGCGAGGCGGTGGCCGGCAGCGAAAAAGGGGCGGCGGGGAGCGATCCAGAGCAGGAGCGTGAGCATGGGGCGGTTCTCACCCGGCGAGGCCGAACGGTGGACGCGACACCATCGACGCGCCCTGGCATCGTAAGATATGCGATTCTGCCCTTCCGGGAACACCGCAGGTTCGAAGGGTTGCGCGGAGCCAGTCGCGACCACTCGGCAGGCCGCTGGGCCACGGAGCGGACGACCGCCGCCCTCGAGCCGGCGATGCATGCATGACTGATCTGCGACCGGCTGTCGGGACAGCAAGGAGATCCGCCCGTGTTTCTCGGTGACACCCTGATCGTCGACACGTTCGCCGAGGCGTTCCGCCTGCGGTTCGCGAGGCTGCTGGTGACCGCCCACGACGACCACTGGCTGGCAGCCGCGCTGGCATCGACCTGCGGCTATGGAACGAGCGTGATCGGCTGCGATGCCGAGACCGGGGTCGAGCGACTCGCAGCCCCGGACCAGACGCCCGACGGCCGGCCCGGTGCCTTCGTGATGCTGTTCGCCTTCTCGGCGGAAGCGCTCGCCGCGGCGGTCGCCAATCGCGTCGCCCAGTGCCTGCTGACCTGCCCCTCCACGGCCGTCTTCGACGGGCTACCGGGCGAGCCGGATCGCATTCCGATGGGAGGGCACGTGCGGTTTTTCGGCGACGGCCACGAGAAGACGAAGCTCGTGGACGGTCGTCGATTCTGGCGCGTGCCGGTGATGGACGGCGAGTTTCTCGTCGAGGAGACGGCCGGCATCGCCAAGGGGGTTGGCGGCGGCAACTTCATCGTTCAGGGGCGAAGCCAGCAGGCCACGCTCGACGCAGCCCGGCGGTCGGTCGCCGCGATCGCGGCGGTGCCGTTCACGATCACGCCGTTTCCGGGTGGCGTCGTCCGTTCCGGGAGCAAGGTGGGATCGAGGTACGCCGGCCTGCGGGCCTCCACCAACGAGGCGTTCTGTCCGGGACTGGCCGGCCGCGTGCCGGTGACCGAGATCCACCCCGAGGCCACGTGCTGCGCGGAGATCGTCATCGACGGAAGCGATGAGTCGGCCGTGGCGGCGGCGATGGCCACCGGAATCCGGGCGGCGGCCGCCGCCGACGTGCCGGCGATCTCGGCGGGTCACTACGGTGGCAAGCTGGGCAAGTTCCACCTCCATCTCCGGCACCTCCTTGGGTCTGCCTGAGATTCTCCACGTCGGTCCGGGCTGCCACCTGCCGAATGCCCTTCTCCGCGGCCCGGGGCGTGTGGTAGTTCCCGCCAGATTCCGGGAGGCCGTCCCTCCCGGCCGCAAGGGTTCCGAGGGTCGCCGCCATGACCGAGTCCGCCACCGATCCCCGTCCTTCCCGTCAGGATCTCGTGGTTCCGCCTCCACGGTCGTCGAATCTGCCGTTGATGGTGGGCGCGGTGGCATGCGCCACCCTGGGCTTCGGCCTGGTGTGGGCGCTCGGGATCGGCCGAAGCCCAGGCCGCGACGAGGCCGCCGACGACGCTCCAGCGGTCGCGGAACGTGACGCCCCCGGCACGGAACACGCCGATGCAGGTGAGCACGCCCACGCCCCACCCCACGGTGCTTCCGAACCGGACATGCTCCCGCTGGCCAACGACGCCATGCCGATGAATCCCGCTCCCGGCCGGTGGTCGCAGCGCTCCTCGACCGGTGGTCTGCCGGAAGAGACCGCGGAGGATGCCGGAGGACCACGGCAGGTCTCGCTCGACATGCCGGAAGCGCCGACGAGCGTGGCTCCGCGGCGGTTCGCACGGTTTCCCGAAGCAGCCAACGTTGCCGACCAGGCCACGCCTGCCGCGGCGGAAGAGGCCATCGTCGATGCCGCGACGGACGAAGCTCCCGAGGCCGGGGCCCCTCCGGTCGCACCCTCTGACCCTGCCACGGGAGAGTTCGATGGGCAGCCCGTGGCCGATCGAGAGGCCGAGTCCCGCGGCGATGTCGGTCCGATCCCCCCGCCGGCGGCGCCTGCCCCGGAGCCGTCGCCCCCCGGCGAACTTCCGCTTCCGGAGGATCCGGGTGATCTTGCGGCGGCGCCCGCCCCGGAGCCCCCCGCCGCGGTCGCGCCGGACCAGTCGTCGGCGCCGGCTGCCGCGGCATTCGGGGCCGCCCCCTCGCCCTTCGCCGGCGCCATGCCGCCCGCGCCGCCACTTCCTCCGCCGCAGCCCTTCCAGCCATCGGCGTTCGGCGCACCGGCCGCGTTGCCGCCGTTCGCCTCGGCCTCGCCTGCCGCCGCCGTCCCTCCGCCCGCGGCTCCTCCGGCGGCCCCCTCGCCCCCACCCGCCGCCGTGCCGTTCGCCTCCGCGCCTCCCATGATCGCCCCGCCGTCTGCGACGGCCGTCCCCGACGTGCCGCCGCCGGCACCCGTCACCGGCCAGGGCCGCCCGGGCCCGATGCAGCTCGAAGGGGTGCAGACCCCGCAGGTGTCCGTCGAGAAGCGCGGGCCGAGGGAGATTTCCGTCGGCAAGCCGGCCCGCTACGAGATCCTGGTCCGCAACGTCGGCAGCGCCACCGCTCACGACGTGGTCCTCCGCGATGCCGTGCCGGAGGGCACGGCCCTCGTGACCACCACGCCTCCCGCCAGCCCGGTAAACCACGCCTCCGGCGACGCGGACGCGGCGCTGGTGTGGTCGCTCGGGATGCTGCCGCCCGGAGGGCAGGCGATCGTCACGATGGAGGTCATGCCGCAGGTCGAGGGCGACATCGGCAGCGTGGCGAGCGTGAGCTTTCGTGCCGACGCCTCGGTCCGGTCGCGGGCCACGAAGCCCGATCTGGCGATCGAGTGCCGCCAGCCGGAGCCGGTGCTGATCGGCCGCGACCTCCAGATCACGATCACGGTCACCAATCCCGGGACCGGCATCGCCACCGGCGTGGTCCTGGAGGGTTTTCTGCCCGACAACGTCTCGCACCGCTCGGGGGGCGAGCTTGAGTTCGACGTCGGCCAGCTGCGGCCCGGCGAGTCGCGGACGATCGACCTCGTGCTCGGCACCCGCGGCCCTGGCATCCACGCCGCCCGCTTCACCGCCCGCGCCGACGGGGGCATCGACGTGAAGCACCAGGTGCCGATCGAGGTCACGGCGCCCACGCTCGAGCTCGCGATCGACATGCCGCTGCGCCGGTTCCTGCAACGGCCTGCGACCTGCACGATCTCGATGGTCAACGCGGGCACGGCCCCCGCCCGCTCGATCGAACTCGCCGCCCAGCTGCCCCCCGGCGTGAAGTTCGTGAAGGCCAACAACGCCGGCTGGCACGACGACCGCACCCACCGTGTGCTGTGGAGCCTCGAGGAACTGCCGGCGGGTGAGAACGGCACGGTGCAGGTGGTCGTGATGCCCGTGGAGCTCGGACCGCAGAAGATCGTGGCGGCGGCCCGCAGCGCCGACGGCCTCTCGGCCCAGGCCGGGCACACCTGCGACGTCGAGGGCCTCGCCGCGCTGTCGTTCGAGGTGCTCGACAGCGAGGATCCGATCGAGGTGGACGGCGTCACCGAGTACGTGGTCCGGGTGACCAACCAGGGCACGAAGCCCGCGACGGGCGTGCGGCTCACCGCCGCGCTGCTCGGCGACCTCGAGCCGCTCGACGCCACCGGGCCCGCCGGCCACCGCTTCGAGAATCTGGCGGTCTCGTTCGAGCCGCTGGCCAAGCTGGCCCCCGCCGAGGAGGCGGTGTTCCGGATCCGCGCCCGGGGGCGCCGCGCAGGCGACCAGCGCATCCAGGTGCAGTTGACGAGCGCCGACCAGCCCGCTCCGATCACGAAGGAGGAGATCACGCGGGTCTATGCTGACCGCTGACGAGCCCTCCGTGGCCTCGTCAGCTCGATCCGACGCAGGTGACGCCGAGGGTTGGTTCCTACGACCCCCGCAGCGATGCCCCCGCCCGGCGGCCACATTCGGCGACCACCTCGTCGACGATCCGCCCGGCCTCCTCGCCGGAGAGCGTCTCTGTGGGGCTGCGGAGCGTGAGCGCGACAACGAAGCTCTTCCTGCCCGCGCCCAGCCGGTCGGCGTCGCGCCACACCTGCACGAGCCTGCAGCGCTCGATCACACCGGCCGCCGCGGCGTGGATCGCCCCCTCGACACGGCCCCACGGCACCGTCTCGTCGACCACGAGGTTCACGTCCCGTTGCACGGCTGGAAAGTCACTCGGCCTGACCAGCGGCCGTTCGACGGTGGCGGCGAAGGTGAGCAGGTCGAGCCTGATCTCCGCCGCCGACACCGGCCCGGGCAGCCCCGCCGCGGACTCCGCCACCTCGCCCACGACGGCCACCCGCCTCACGCCGCCGTCGCTGGCAGCGAGCACCACCTCGGCCGCCCGGCCACGCGCGAACGGCTCGAGGTCAATTGGCCGGTATTCGAGCCTCGCGGCTTCACTGGCGACGCCGAGGCCGGCGAGCACCGCATCGCACAGGGCCTTGGCCGTGGGAAAGCCACCCCCTGCCACGATGGCGACGAGCAGCGGCTCCTCGACGGGGCCGTTGTTCCTGTCGGCAGCCGCGGGGCGGGAGACGTAGCCGCGGGCGATCTCAAAGAGGTCGGCATCGTCGACACCCACCGCCACGTTGCCGGCGCGGGCCTCGAGCAGGCTCGGCAGCAGACTCCGTCTCAGCCGATCCGCTCCGCGAACGAGCGGCGGTGAGATCGAGAGCGGCGGCGTGTCGCCCCACGGGCTCGGCGCCATGGCCATCGCCTCTGTCACCACGCTGCGCGTCATCGCCTCGCAGAGCCCCGCGCCCACGAGCACCTCCGAGACACGGCGGACGGTGATCTCCCGATCGGAGAGTTCGATCGGCCGCGCCGCCACCGCCACGTCCTCGGGCACTCGGTCATACCCCTCGATCCGCGCGATCTCCTCGACGAGGTCGATTTCCCGCCAGCAGTCGCGACGCCAGGTGGGCGCCCGCCAGCCGTGGTCGTGCGGCGCGTCGCCAGGCTCCTCGACGAAGCCAAGGGCCGTGAGGATCCGCCGCTGCCGGGAGTCGGCGATGTCGACCCCGAGCACCTCGCCCACCCGTTCGGCCGCCAGGCGGATCACGGCCGGTGCGCAGGCCAGCCGACCGGCGACCACCGCGCCGCGTTCGAGGGTGCCGCCGGCGAGATCGAGGATCAGGGCGGCGGCACGCCGGCTGGCCCATTCGACCATCGCCGGATCGGGGCCGCGCTCGAAGCGATACGACGAGCCGCTCGCCAGCACGAGTCCCCGTGCGGCGGCCCGCACCGCCAGCGGGGCGAACTGGGCCGATTCCAGGACCACGTCCGCGGTGGACGGCGAGATCTCCGTGTCGGCGCCACCCATGACGCCCGCCAGGGCCACCGGCCGCTCGGCGTCGGCGATCACGCACATCCGCTCGGTGAGGGAATATGTCTTGTGGTTGATGGCGGTGAACGGCTCGCCCTCGATCGCCCGTCGGACGACGATTCGGCCGCCCTTGATCCTGGCGAGGTCGAACGCGTGGAGGGGTTGGCCGCACTCGAGCATCACGTAGTTGGTGACGTCGACCACGTTGTTGACGCTCGCCACCCCCACCGTGGCCAGCCGCTCGACCAGCCACTTGGGGCTCGGGCCCACTTTCACGCCGCGGATCACCCGCGCCGTATACCAGGGGCAGATCTCCGGGGAGCGGATATCGACGGCGATGCTGCGGGCGGCCTCGCCTGTGCCCTCGAGCGGCCGCGGGTCGGGCACGTGCAAGGGACGGCCGAAGAGCACCGCGACCTCGCGGGCGACACCGACGTGGCCGAGCCAGTCGGGCCGATTGCTCGTCACCTCGATCTCAATCGCCGAGTCGCTGCCCACCGTGGTGGTCGACTCGTGGTTGAGCCCGGCCATCAGCAGCCGCTCGACGACCTCGTCGAGCGACCCCGGCACCTGCACGTAATCCGCCAGCCAGTTCGCGGAGATGATCATGGCGTCAGAACTGCCTGAGGAACCGGGCGTCGTTGCGGTAGAAGTCGCGGATGTCGTCGACGCCGTAGCGCCGGGCGGCGATCCGCTCCACGCCGAGGCCGAAGGCGAACCCGGAGACGGCGTCGGGGTCGTAGCCCACGGCCTCCAGCACCGCGGGGTCGACCATTCCCGCCCCCCCCATCTCGACCCAGCGGCCGCCCCACTCCATGTCGACCTCCACGCTCGGCTCGGTGAACGGGAAGAACGACGGGCGGAACCGCACCTTCACGTCGCCGCCGAGGAAGCTCGACGCGAACATCCGCAGCACGCTCTTGAGATGGGCCATGGTCGTGCCCGGCTCCACGAGGAGGCCCTCCACCTGATGGAACATCGGGTAGTGCGTGGCGTCGGCGGTGTCGGGCCGGTACACCCGGCCGAGCGACACGATCCGCAGCGGCGGTTCCCGGTTCTCCATCACGCGAATCTGCACGGTGCTGGTCTGCGACCGCAGCAGCAGCGGGTCGTTCCCCTGCGCGACCGCGAGGTAGAAGTTGTCGAGCGGATCGCGGGCCGGATGCTCGGCCGGGATCGCCAGCGCCTCGAAGTTGTGCCACTGGTCCTCGACCTCGGGGCCATCGACGCTCTCGAAGCCCAGCCGTCCCATGATCTCCTGGACGCGGCGAATCGTCCGGGTGATCGGGTGCAGGTGGCCGAGACGGATCGGCTCCGTGGGAAGCGTGACGTCGATGGCCGTCGTCGCCCGCCCGGTCGCGGCCGTCGCGATGCGGGTCTGGGCCACCTCGAAACAGGCCGTGATCGCGTTCTTCGCGTCGTTGAAGTGCCGGCCGCCGTCGGGCTTGTCAGCCGGGGCGAGTCCGCCGAGCGACTTCTGCACGGACTTCAGACGACCGCTCTTCGCTCCCAGAAACTCGATGCGTGCCGCCTCGAGCGCCGCGGCGTCGGTCGCCGCGGTCAGGGCGGACTCCGCGTCGCCGCGCAGCCGCTCCAGTTCGGCGCGGAACGTGTCGAGCGGCACGCTTGTCACGGCGTCACGCGACCGCGGCCGGCTCCGGGATGCCCAGGGCCTTGCGGACCTCGGCGGCGACGGCATCGAACCCCGTGGGATCGAGCACCGCCATCTCGGCGAGCGTGCGGCGATCGAGTTCGCAGCCGATCTTGTCGAGCCCTGCGATCAGTTGGCTGTAGCGGAAGCCCCGCTCGCGGCAGGCGGCGTTGAGCCGCACGATCCAGAGCCGGCGGAAATCCCGCTTCTTCCGCCGCCGGTCGCGGCGGGCGTAGACGCCAGCCCGGATGATCGCTTCCTTGGCGGTGCGGAGCAGCCGGCGACGACCGCCGACGGAGCCCTTCACCCGCTTGAAGAGTCGCTTCTTGGCACGGAGACGCGGGACGACACTCTTGGTACGCATGGCTCGAAACCTTGGACGGCTGGGGGCCCAGGGGGCCCGGATCGGGAGAACCCTAAAATGTGCCGTGTTTTGCGGCAAATGCAAGGGCGCTGGATGGTGCGGGGTGTTTTGGCCTCGGCGTGGCCGCGGCTGGGCGGGCGAGGGGTTCCGGGCTCAAGTGGTCGCTGCGGTCCGGCGGGGGGTGCAGCGGGTTCCGGGCCCCAGTGATAGGTGCGGTCCGGCGGCGGTGGCATGCTCTTCGCCGGCGGGTTTTGTGAGTTCACGACCGGGAACGATTTCTGGCGGCCGCCGCGAGGCACACAACGCGCCGGACTCATGCGTGTCTCAGGACTGCCCGCCTGGATGGCGGGCGCTTCGGGCCCAGCCCGCACCGGCCACGAGGGCGGTGCGGGCGTGTCTCAGGACTGCCCGCCTGGATGGCGGGCGCCTCGCGCCCAGCCCGCACCGGCCACGAGGGCGGTGCGGGCGTGTATTCAGTAGCTGTACTTGCCGAGCGCGTCGTGGATCCGGTGCTCGTCGGACTCGGCAAGCACGCCGGTCCCACGAAGCTTCCGCTTCCGCTTGGCCGTGAGGCGGACCTGGAGATGGCTCGTTCCCGCGCGGCGGTGCTTCACCTTGCCGGTGGCGGTGATCCGGAAACGCTTCTTGACGCCCTTGTGGGTCTTCTGCTTCGGCATGGTGATGCTCCCTGAACGGCTGACGGACGGTGCGGAGGTGGGGTGGACGGCGGTGGGGACGGTCACTTCGGTGCCAGCGTGCAGACGAGACGACGGCCCATCTGCTGCGGCGGCGCCTCGACCTTGCTGATCGGCTCGAGCTGCGCGACGATCTGCTTCATCACCCGTTGGCCCTCGTCGATGTGGGCGAGCTCGCGTCCGCGGAAGACGACCGAGACGATGACCTTGTCCTTGTGCTGGAGGAAGCCCTTCGCCTGGTTGACCTTCACCTCGATGTCGTGCTCGCCCGTCTTGGGCCGCAGGCGGATCTCCTTGATCTTCGCGTGGTGGACGTGGGACTTGTGATGCTTCTTCTTCTGCTGGTACTTGAACTTGCCGAAGTCCATGATTCGGCAGACGGGCGGCTTCTCGTTCGGTGCCACCTCGACCAGATCGAGGCCCGCCTCCCTCGCGAGGCTCATGGCCTCCTCGGTGGGGATGATGCCGAGTTGTCCGCCGTCGGCCGAGATCACGCGGATCGGCGTGATCCGGATCTGCTCGTTGATACGATGCTGCTTCTCGATGGCTGACGACTCCGGCCGCGGTTGGGGACCACCGGCCGGGATGAAGTCGCGCTTCTCGCACCGCGGGCCGGCGGTTCACCTCTCGAAATGTCGTGCGGAACCGGCCGGACGAGCGGACTGGTCGGCGGTTCACGCAGTCCCTTGGAGTGTCGCCATCAATCCGGGCAGCGTCAAGGCATCAGGGAATCCTGCGGCAACCGGGCCTCGCGGTCGGGGTGACCCTCCGCCGGCCCCGCCGGGCCGCTCGCCGCGGCCCCGGGGAGGAAAATGCCGTCCACGAGGTTCCGGTCGGCGTCGCCGAACCGCTCCCTCATCGACGCCTCCAGCATGCACGTGACCGCCAGGCGATGGCCCTGACCATCGGTCAGCACCGCATGGACCCAGCGAAAGGGAAGATCGCCGGCGCGGCCCGTGGCGATCACCCTGACGATCCGCACCCCGTCGGTCCTCGTCGCTTCGGACGAGTGCTCGACCGTCCCGAACTGCCCGGCCAGCGACCGCGCCAGATCCCGCTCCACGTCGGCGATCGTCGGCGGCACCGACGCCGGCGCCCTCGGCAGCGCGGTCACCGAACACTGCGCCACCAGCGCGCCGTGATCGACGAGCCTCATCACGAGTCCGTCGGCGCCATCCTCGATCGTTCTCCACCCGCTGTCGTGGACGATCTCGAACCTCCCGATCGTGTCTCGGTGCCAGACGAGGCCGGGCCTGCCGGGTCCGCGGCGGCGGACCGTCGTGCCGGTGGTCGTCGAGTCAACCGCGGCGGCACGACCCTCGCCCGCCGACGAAGGCGTGCGGGCGAACGAGACCCGCGCCTCGACGTCGAATCCGGGAGCGACATGCCCGGCCTCGCGCCGCTCGCGGACGGTGACCGTCGCCGCCTCGGGCAGACGGTGCAGCGTGTACCGCCCATCCTCCGGACCGTCGGCCGCGAACGTGCATGAACCCTCCACGGTCACGTGCGTCGGCACGCCGTCCGCGGCCCCGTCCACGATCCCGGTGACCACCACCGTGGCCCGGCCTCCCCCGACACGCTCCAGCCTGGCCTCGAGCCCGCCCGACTCGACCGTGTCGATCGCGAGCAGGCCGGCGGCGACGTCGCCGGGCAGATCCCACGATTCGCCCTGCGCGACGGCATGGCCCGGCCGCACGGCGGCCGCGAGCAGCGGGTCGAACGGTGTTTCGAGGAGGTCGAGTTCTTCGCGGGAAAGAAATCCATCCACGAGATACGGCGACGGGGTCGTGCCCCGCACCACGACCCGCACCACGCGGGCGTCGGGAGCCAGCGTGATCCTTCGCGTGCCGCCGTCGATGCGGAGGTCGGCTGCCGCGTCGGTGTAGCAACGCTCGACGGAGCCGTCCTGATCCCCGGCGACTTCCGACTCCGTAAAGTCGAAGATCGCCTCGAGGGACGTGGGCAGGCGGAGCGGTGGCGCATCGCGTCCGGCCGGTGCGAAAATCTCACCGGCGAGGTCGACCTTCACCTGGAGGCGGTCGATCGTGCCACGGGGTTCCTCGGGTGCGGGAGAGGGAGGGGGGTCGGGCGCGGCAGCCACCGCCGGCTCGACGGAAGTGGCCGCGGAGGACGGCTCGTCGTCGGCGGCATCCTCGTCGGGATCCGTCGCCTCCTCGGGGGTCGGCACCTCGCCAGACGTCGCCGTCGCGGTTTCCGCGGGCTCCTCGGCCGTGGCCTCGTCGCCGCTCGCCCGCCCGGCCCCCAGGGCCAACACCACCAGAACGAACGCCCATCGCTTCGACCAGATCATCGGCTCCCCCCTCGGCGGACACCCCGGCTCTCGACTTGCTGCCTTCTATTGGTCGGCCGCCGCGTCTTTCGATCCGATGGCCGCCGCCGCGGCCGGACCGCGTTGCCGCACCCTGCCCAGACGCCCGGCCCCGCCCCGCCGGCGGGGCGAAATACCACGTGTCCACCCTCTCAGAACACTCGTTTTTCCGTGCGTTTCCGACAATAACCCGCCCTGAGTGAGAACGCCGTGGCCCGGGACGGCAGTGCCAAGTGCTAGCGCCGCAATGGTTTAGGGCCCGAGGGCCAGCGGCCGGATGGGCGGGGCAATTGAAAACCGCTCAAGGAAACCAGGGTGTCCATGAACCGATCCGCGGCACCAGGCGTATAACTTTCACGTCCGCGGGATGGCGTGGATGGGGCCAGGAGGGCCCCGGACGCATGGGACGTGCGTGAGTCGAGTGAACGGTCTGGATACGGGGGCGAAGACGTCCGGGCGTGGCAAACGTCCTGATCGCCTTCCCCCCGGCGACTGCTGGCACGGCTGCCGGCCGGAGGTGAATCATGCGTTCCAGTGCTTCTGGTGACGAGTTCGTTCGGCTGTTCTCGGATGGCGGATCGGCGGTCGAACCGCATGAGTCCGTCCGCGGCAACGCTCCGTCGGTCATCGACGCCGAGGCCGCGCCCGGCGAGGAGGTGCTCTCGATCGAGGACCTCGCCCGGCGATTCAACGTCTCCACGAAGACGATCTCGCGGTGGCGGGATCACGGGCTCGTCGCCCGCCGCTACATGGTCGACGGCCGCCGGCGCGTCGGCTTTCTCGCCAGCACGGTCGAACGGTTCATCCACGACAACCCGACGCGGATCGAGCGGGGCAGCCGGTTCAGCCAGCTCTCCGACGATGAGCACGAGAAGATCGTCTCGTGGGCCCGACGGCTCGCCGTCGCGGGAGCCTGCCCGGCCGACGTCCACCGCCGCATTGCGGCCCGCCTCGGCAGGAGCGTGGAGACGGTCCGGTACACCCTCAAGCGTCACGATCAGGAGCACCCCGATGGAGCGGTGTTTCCCACGGCCGACGGCCATCTGCGGCCGGAGAGCCGTGCCCGGATCTACCAGCATCACCTGACGGGCGAGCCGGTGGAGTCGATCGCCCGGCGGTACCACCGTTCCAAAGCCAGCATCTACCGCGTGATCCTCTCCGAGCGGGCGGCGCACGTCATGCAGCTGCCGCTCGACTTCATGCCCAACGCGCTGTTCTCGCGGAAGAGCGCCGAGAAGGTGGTCAATCAGCCCTATCCGGGCCCGATCGATGCCAAGCGGGTGCGGCGGCCGAGCGGGCTGCCCGCCTACCTGGCGAGCCTCTACGAGGTGCCGCTCCTGACCCGCGAGCAGGAGGTCTGGCTGTTCCGGAAGTTCAACTATCTCAAGTACAAGGCCGCGACGCTCCGCGAGCAGCTCGACGTCGATCGCCCGAACGCCCGGCTGATGGATCAGATCGAGCGGCTCCACGACGAGGCCGTCGAGATCAAGAACCGCATCGTCCGGGCGAACCTCAGGCTCGTGGTGTCGATCGCGAAGCGGCGGGTCACGCCGGGTGACGGCTTCTTCGACCTCGTCAGCGACGGCAACATGTCGCTGATCCGGGCCGCCGAGAAGTTCGACTACGCCCGCGGCAACAAGTTCAGCACCTACGCCTCATGGGCGATCATGAAGAACTACGCCCGCACGATCCCCGACGAGCACAAGCGTCGTGACCGCTTCCGCGCGGCCGACATGGAGCTGCTCAACTCCGCGGCCGACCGCCGCGAGGATGAGTCCCAGCAGCGGATCGCGGCAAGCGATCGGCTGGCCCAGGTGAGCAGGTTCCTCGACCGGCTCGACTCCCGCGAGCAGACGATCGTCATCCGGCGTTACGGCCTCGACCACCGCCATGAGCCGCAGACACTCAAGGAGGTCGGCTCGGCCCTCGGCGTGACCAAGGAGCGCGTCCGGCAGATCGAGGCCAAGGCCCTCGAAAAGCTCCGCGAAGCCGCGGCCGCGGAGGCAATGCTGCCCGAACTCGAGTGACGCAGCCGGGGCTTCGTGGCAGCGGTTCCGGGCCGGGGGTATCCTTGGCGGAATGAAGCAGATTCCGACCACCTCCGGCCTCGCGGCGGGCCGGGCCGTTCTCGTCGCCGCACTCGCGGTCATGGCGTCGTCGGTTCCCAGCAGGGCTGCGGCGGAGGAGTTCGACGGCTGGCAGGGGATGCGGGTGATTCCGCTCGATGGCCGGGCCGAGCGGCTGATCGTCGCCGACCTCGGTGGTGACGGCCGCGACGACGTGGTCGTGGTCAACCCTCGCCAGGCCCGCCTCGACATCTATCGCTGGCTGCCACCGGGCGACCGGACCCGCGAGGATGCCGGCGATCCCGATCGCCCCAACGAGCTGCCACTGGCGGCTGACTGGTCGCACGGAGAAGTTTCGATCGACGAGATGCCGGTCGATGCGGTGGCCCACGACGTCGATGCCGACGGCCGGCCCGAACTGCTCGTGCTCACGACGCCCTCCAACCGGATCTCGATTTACTCGCAGGCTGCCGACAAGGCGGTCGATGCCAAGTCGGCCTGGAAGAAGACCGGCGAGTGGGACCTGCTGGCCGGAACGCCGACGGGCAAGTCAGGATGCCTGCTCGTCCGCGACCTCTCCAACGGCCGCCACGAAATGCTCGTGAGCTGCGAGCAGGGCATCCAGCAGCTGCCGCTCGTGCGAGGCAGCCGGGCGGTCTGGCTGGCTCCGCGGGAGAGCCGGGGGCGGATCGACTGGCACCTTGCCGACCTCGATGGCGACGGCGACAGGGATCTCGTGGAATGGTCGAGCGTGGCGCGTCAGGTGGTCCGCTGGTATCCATGCGGCGGCGACGGCATGCTCCTGCCCGGGCAGACGATCCACGACCAGCCAATCGAGGGCCTGCAGGTGGGAACGACGCCGGCCTCCGCCGCCGACGTCTACCTGCTCGGCGGTTCCGACAAGGGGGTGCTGCGCCGGTACCAGCTCGCCGAGGGCGAGGCGACCGACGTGGGACATCAGGCCGCCCTGCCGCTCGCCGGCGCCGCCCGCCGCGGCTGGTGCGGCATGCTCGTCGGCGAAGCCGGCAAGGCCACGCCGGCGATCGTGGCGGTCGATTCGGCCCAGCCACGGCTGCGAATGCACCGGCTCGGTCCGGCGGCGGGCTGGCTCGCCGAGGAGTCGTTCCCGTCGATCGGCGGCGTCAAGGCGCTCGCCGCGCCGGCTGGCGCGGCTGGCACGCTGCTCATGTGGGCGAAGGATGCGGCCGACCTTCACCGCTGCCGCTGGGAGAACGGCCGGCTCACGTATCCGCAGCCCTGGGAACGCGAGGGCAAGGACCGCAAGATCGTGGCCCTCGACTCGGTGGGATCGACGGTCTGGTGGGCCCAGCGGGTCGGCTCCGACCTCGACCTCTTCGTGTGGCCTGCCGACAAGAGCGAGCCAGTCGTCACCCGCTACGAGGGACTGGGGCCGAAGGTGGAGCAGGTGGTCTGGCTCGGGGGTGACACGCTTCTCGTCCAGGACGCCTATGCCACGGCGGCGAAACTCGTGACACTCGCCGACGGCAAGCCGGACGTGAAGACTCCGGCCCTGCTCGCCAAGGCCGACCTCTCGGAATACGCCGCGCTCGAAGTCGACGGGAAGCTGCGAAAGTCCCGCCTCACCGACGGCGTGCTGCAGTGGCTCGGCGACGATCTCCACCCCGTCGATCAGGTGATGCTCGCCGAGGGCCAGAAGATCGCCAGCTACCTGCCGCTCGCGTCGTCCGCGGGCACGCCGGCCGAGGCCTGGGCGCTGGAGCAGGGAGGCGGCTTTCTCCATCGCCTGCGGGCCGACGAGGCGGGCGTGATGCGGGTGGTGGCGGCCGTGAAGCCGCCGGCCGGCACCGGCCTGCGGTGGGATCCCGTGCTCGGCATGATGCTCGTCGATCAGGAGCGGGTCGTGCGGCTCTCGCGGGGCCGCCCCTGGGAGCTGAAACTGCTCGAGAGCATCGACGGCCGCGTGGGCCGGAGGAGCGGCGTCAGCGAGTCGACGATCCACCGCATCCTCGTGACCGATCTCGACGGCGACGGCAGCGACGACGTGGCCCTCTGCGACGACCGCAAGCACCAGCTCACGGCCCTGCTGCGGCGTCCCGACGGCCTGCAGCGGTCGGTCACGTGGAAGGTGTTCGAAGATCGGAAGTATCCCTACGACGGCGGAGAGTCGAAGGACATGGTGCCGGAACCCAGGCGGATCGCCGGACTCGATGCCGACGGCGACGGCGGTCGCGACCTTGCCATGGTCAGCCAGGATCGGCTGGTCGTGTACCTCTCCCACGACGACGAGGCCGAATGATGAAGAACGTGTGGTGTCTCTGCCTGGTGGCCGCCTGCGGGCTCGATACCCGAGCCGCCGACATGGTGACCGTGACCCTCGTGGGAGGCAGCCGAGTGACCGCCCCGCTCCTGCGGCGCAACGACGACGGCGTCGTGCTCGACCTCGGCCACGACGTCCTGCAGATCCCCGCGAAGCGGCTGCTCGACGTCCGCTCCGAGGCACCGGAGGCTGAGGCCGGCGGCGAGCAGCAGCACGACATCTTCCGCACGGGCAGGCTCGAGGCCCGCGACGTGCCCGAACTCGTCAAGCAGTTCGGCGAGGCGGTGGTGATGGTGCGGAATCCGGGGGGCCTCGGCACCGGCTTCCTGATCAGCCGGGACGGCCACCTCGTGACCAACTACCACGTCGTCGAGAACAACACGCGGCTCCAGGTCACGCTCTTCCGCAAGACCGAGAAGGGATTCGAGAAGAACGAGTTCCGCAAGGTGAGGATCGTCGCGCTCCAGCCGCTCCGCGACCTGGCGGTCCTGCAGCTCGATCCCGAGGAGACGAAGGGCAGGCTTCCGGAGCCCGTGGTGATCAACGACCGCGACGACCTGCGGGTGGGCGACCTCGTGTTCGCGATCGGCAATCCGGCGGGCCTGGAGCGGAGCGTGACCCAGGGAATCGTCAGCAGCACGACGCGGACGATCGACCAGATGCGGCTCATCCAGACCGACGCGGCGATCAACCCCGGCAACAGCGGCGGGCCGATCTTCAATGCCCGCGGCGAGGTGGTGGCGGTCGCCTGCGCCGGCGCCGCGGTGTTCGAGGGCCTGGCCTTCGGCATCCCCGCCAACGAGCTGATCGATTTTCTCGTCCATCGCGACACGTATCCGTACGATGAGTCGCAGCCCCAGAACGGCGTCACCTACCTGCCGCCCCCCTTCCAGCCGGCACCCCCGTTCGAAGGCGCCAGAGCGGTCGCGCCATAGTCCGCGGGGCGGTCGGCTTTCTCCTCGCGCGAAAGGATTCGTCATGCGGCAGCACCGCTCCGGGCCCGTCGTCACCGTCGTCCTCCTGCTCGCGGCCACCACGGGCTTCGCTGCCGACCTCCGGCCAAGCTGGGAGTGCCTCCCGGAGGACACCGGCATCATGGTGCGGATGCCGCAGCCGGCCGCGTTTCTCGAGGCCATTCGCACGCGGACCCGGTTCGGGGCCGTCGCGCTCTCGGAGCAGCGGCTCCAGGGCCTCTGGAATCTCGCCCTCGACACCGTGCGCCGCGATGGTGGCGGGCAGGACCCCGACGAACTCGAGGAGACGCTCGCCCGCTACGACCTGCGGAAGGAGGACCTCCCCGCGGCGCTCGGCGGCGACACGGGGGCCGGCTTCGTGTTCCGCAGCCGCGAGGCGGGTCGGCCGCCGCTCGTGACCATGCTGGTGTGGCTCGAGCCCGGCGAGGATGTGGCCACGCGGATGGTGGCCGCCGCGCAGAAGAAGCTCGAGGAGGACATCGCCGCGGACGAGACCGGGACCACGCGGCGGATCGACGTCGAGATGGCCGGCCACGAGGTGCTCTGGATGGTGGAGCCCGTGATGGGCATCGACCCGGAGTCGCTCGCGCTCGACGACCTCGGCGTCGACGCGGACGACGAGGATGCCGTCGAGAAACGACTCGCCGAACTCCAGGAAAGGATCCGCAACGCCAGGCCCATCAAGACGGGCGTGACCCACGCCTTCCTCGGGCGGCTGGGGGGACGCCTGCTCGTCGGCCAGACGCTGCCATCCGCTCCCGCCGCGCCGGCCGGAGGGGACGCCGCCGACCCGGACGGGGGCGAGGAGATGGCCAAGGAGATCTTCGAGCGGTTTCTCGCCGCGCACGCCGGCGAGGAGCGGGCGACCCTGGCCGACGCGGCCGAGACCCCCGGGATGGCGGCGTCCCTGCCCGGGGGCCTGCCGCTCCTCGACGTGATCGTCGATCCCCGCGTGCTGGTCCGCACCTACGGCGACGAGGGCACTCGTGAGCGGATGGATCGAATCGGCCTGGGCGCCCTCGGGCCGATCGCCTGGCGGCAGGCGCTCGACGGCAGCCTGTTCCGGGGCGGCGCGTTCGTGACGCTGCCGCAGCCGCGGCAGGGGCTGACGAGGATCCTCGATCAGGACTGCGACCCGTGCGAGGTGCCGCCGTTCGTGACCCGCGACGCGATCGACTGCACGCAGATTTCGCTCGATCTCGGCAAGGCGTACGAAACGGTGAAGGAGTTTGCCGTGGCCGAGGGGGGCGAGGAGGCCGGCAACCTGTTCGTGGCCGTCGAGAATCAGGCCCAGGGCTGGCTCGGCGTCGAGATCCCGAAGCTGCTCTCGTCGCTGGGCACCCACCACTGGATCGTCAGCTACCCGCCGCGGGTGGCGGAGGCCTTCGCCGAGGCTCGCAAGGCCCGTGACGGCGTGGAGCAGGCTCGCCAGGTCGCGGATCGCGTGGCCATGGTCTGGCGGATCGCCGACGAGGGGCCCTTCGCCAGGATCCTCCAGCGGCTCGGCGGTGCGGTTGGGGGCGAGTTGCAGGAGGAGCAGGGATTCCGGGGCGTACGGATTCCCAACGGACCGGCCATCTACGTGGGCCGCGATCACCTCGTGGTCGCGATCGGCTCCGACTCCCTGGAAAAGACTCTCGCCGCCATCCGCAACCCGCCGGCGGGCGAGTCGTCGCTCCGCGAGAGCGACGTGCCCCGCCGGGCCGCCGAGATCCTGCCGCTCGATCCGGCACGCATGTTCGGCATCAGCGACAGTTCGCAGGCTGGGGGCACGCTCGGCGTGCTCCGCGACATGGTCCGTGCGCTCGTGCCGGAGGATGTCGAGGAGCCCTACCGCGAGCTGCTCGTCGGGGCGCAGAAGCTCCTGCCGACCGACGCGGAGATGGAGGGCATGTTCGGCGTGGGCGCGACCACGTTCCGCGCCACGGAGGACGGCGTCTCGCTGCAGACCGCCTGGGAGATGCCGGCGCCGTAGCCGCTGGTCACCGTGCGAGCGGTGCCTGGTGCGCGGCGGGCACGACACCCTGCGGGGCGGCCTTCACGCTGCCGGCCCGGGGCGCGGCGAGGTCCGCCGCCTCGGCCTTCGAGAGCGTCGTGGCCGGCATGCCGGTTCCCGCAGCGCCCCGCCGGGCCGCCTGCGCCGGTGACTGGCTGGTGCCGGCAAGGAAGTTGTCGATCGTGGCCGACTCCCGCAGGTGGGTGAAGTGGCGGGCCATCTCGATCCGCTGCTTCTTCTCGAAGATGTCGTCGTAGAGCTCGTCGCGGACCTCCGCGAACGTCACCTTCGCGGCCTCGGTGAAGCCCTCGCAGAAGATCACCATGAAGCGGTCGGCCACCTGCACCACGCCCGAGAGCTCTCCCGGCTTGAGGGCGAAGGCCTCCCGTTCGAGGGTCGGCTGGCCGCCCCACCGCTGGATCGGCGGCACCTCGCCGCGAAGCGACCTGGTGGTGGGGTCGACCGAGTAGGTCTCGGCAAGCGTTCCGATGTTCTCGATCGTGGGATCCTTCCTGGCCAGCTGCCAGACCTCCTGGGCCCGCCGCTGGCTGTCGAGGACGATGATCCGGCACTTCGCCCGTGGGCCGAACGTCGCCGCGAACGCGCGGTCGAGATCCTCCTGGCTCACCGGCACGCTCCCCACGAGCTTTTTCAGGGCGACCGTCGGCCAGACGACGTCCTCCATGTAGTGCCTCATCGGCACCTTTTCCTCGCGGGTCACCCGGTCGAGCCAGGCGGCGGTGTCGGCCGAGCCATCGGCCTTCGTGAAGCCCATCTGGCCGGCAGCCCTGGCGATTTCGGCGTCGAGATCGGCCTGCGTGACGGTCTGCTGCTGCTTCCGAAGCGCCTGCTCGACGACCGTCCGAGTCACCAGCACCTCGATCACCTCACGACCATGGCGGTCGAGGCAGACGGCCTTCACGTCCTCGATCGTCACGGGCTGGCCGTTGACGAGGGCCGCCACTCCCGGGCGGGCCGCCGCCTTCGCAGGCTCGTTCATCACGTTCTCGACGGTCGAGCCGTCCTGCAGTTTCTTGAAGACGTCGCTGGAGGCCTGCCGGCTCTTCCGCTCGCGGAGCTCTTCCGCCAGGTGGGGCCGGACCTCGTCGAACTTCGCACCGGCGGGCGGCAGGCGGCCCTCGCACTTGATCACGATGAACTGATCTCCCACCTGGACCACCTCGGAGATTCCCCCCTCCTGCAGCGCGAAGGCGGCCCCGTCGAAGGCGGGGTCGCCCGAGTGCATGCGGATCGGCTGCACCCAGCCGTTGGCGCTGGCGCTGCCGACGTCGATGGAGTGCTGGCGGGCGAGCCCGCCGAACTCGTCGGGCTTGGCGATGGCCTGCGCCCGCACCGTGTCGGCGTCCTGGCGGGTGCGGCAGGCGACGATGCGGGCCTTCACGGCCGGGCCGAAGCGGTTCTCGAAGGCCTGCTGGAGGTCCTCCGCCGACGGCTCGACGGCGCCGCGGGCGAGGATTCGCAGGGCGAGCATCGGCCAGACGATGTCTTCGGCGTACTGCTTCGGGGAGATGCCCCGCTCCTGCTGGATCATCTCCAGCCACTTGTCGCGGGGCACGCTGAAGCGGCGGGCCATGGCGTCGATCTCGGCGCTCACGTCCTGCGACGTCACGGTGATCCCCTGTCGCTGGCAGGCCTGCTCGATGATCCGCCGGTTGACCAGCGTCTCGAGGACGCCGGCGCCGTGGCGGCCGAGACACTCGGCGGCGAGTTGATCCGACGTGATCTCGGTGCCGTCGACGATCGCGACCGGCTTCGCACCGGGAGCGGTCGCCTGGGCCGCCGCCTGCGGCGGGGGCGTGGCGTCCGCCTCGAGCGACCCGGTCATCAGCCGCCAGCCCACGCCCAACGCCACGATCGCCGCCGCGGCGGCGACCTCGCGCGCAAAACCCCACCGCGATGCATCCTGCGCCATGACGGCCCTCCTTGGTCGCCGCGAACGTGCGGATCCTTCCGCCGGCGGCTGCGGGTGGAGAGATAGGCAATCCAGCGTCGTCGATCAAGGCGAGCCGGCCCGGGCCTGCATGGACGCGGGCAACGGCGTCGCGTAGGCTGCCCACGCCACCTTCCCAGAGTCCCCACATGTCGCACGCCCCCCCTCCTTCCGACGCTCACGTGCCGGAGTGCCTGTCGATCCTCGGGCTCAGGCCTCCCCTGACGCTCGAGGACGTCAAGCAGGCCTACATGGCCCGCGCCAAGACCGCCCACCCGGACCGCGGCGGCGATCCGCAGGAGTTCATCCGGCTCCAGAAGGCGTTCGACGAGGCCACCGACTACGTCAAGTTCAAGGCCAGCAAGCTCGAATGGCTCGCCTCGAAGATCGACGCCTACGCGCAGCAGCAGGAGGTCGCCACCGAGACGATCGAGCGCGGCGGCAGCATCGAGATGGAGGAGACCGACTGGCTGCGTCGCTCGTTCGGCGAGGACTTCGGCCACGTCGCCGACAAGCTCGTGGCCGTCAGGCTCCCGAACGGCCGGGCCGACGACGTGTTCGCGATCCTCCTCGGCTTCCGGTCGGACTCGCTCAAGGATCTCGCGGTGCTCGACCTCGCCGGTGGCCCGGTCACCGACGAGGGGCTGCTGCAACTCAAGGAACTCAAGAGTCTGCGGCACCTCGACCTGCGGGGAACGCGGGTGGGGAAGCTCGCAGCCGAGATTCCGGGCTGGTTCGAGAACCTCGAGTTCCTGGGGCTGCCGAAGGGTGCGCTCGGGATGTTCGCCCGCATGACCATGCCGAGGCGGGTGAAGCTCGTGCTCGGCGACTTGCCCGGGGAGGAGTGAGATGCCGGTCAGTCGGCTCGCGGCGCTGCTCCTGGCGGCCGGATGGGTGCTCTCGATGAATCCCTCTGCACCGTCCGCCGAAATCGATGCCGATGCCTTCGAGACCCGGAGCGTGACCGTCGATGACGACGGCCATCCCGTCGAGTTCCGCTACCGCCTCCTGCGGCCCGAGGCGACCGAGCCCGCCGCCCGGTATCCCGTCGTCCTCTTCCTGCACGGGGCCGGCGAGCGCGGCAGCGACAACGCCGCGCAGCTGAAGTTCCTGCCACGCTGGATGGCGGAGCCCGCGAATCGCCGGCGACATCCCTGCCTGCTGATCGCCCCGCAGTGCCGCGCGGATCAGGCCTGGGCGGCGATCGACTGGCGGCAGAAAAAGCCGTTCCCGCTGGCCGAGAGGCCGACCGTCGATCTGGCGGCCGCGGTCGCCGCCCTCGACGCGGTGCTCGCGAGCGAACCGGCGGACCCCGCCCGCGTCTACCTCACGGGCCTGTCGATGGGGGGCTTCGGGAGCTGGGACCTCGCGGCCCGGGCGCCCGGGCGATTCGCCGCGGTGATGCCGATCTGCGGCGGCGGTGACGTCGCCGTGGCCGGCCGGCTGGCCGCGGTGCCGCTGTGGTGCTTCCACGGCGACGAGGATCCGCTCGTGCCGGTCGGGCTCTCACGGTCGATGGTCGCGGCGATCGCAGCCGCCGGCGGCACGCCGGTCTACTCGGAGATTGTCGGCGTCGGCCACGACTCGTGGACGCCGGCCTATCGCAATCCAGCCGTGCTCGACTGGCTCTTTGCCCAGCGGCGCCGCTGACGGACGGTCACTCGGGGAACAGTCGCGTCGAAAGGTAGCGCTCGCCGAGGTCGGGCAGCACCACGACCACGAGCTTGCCGGCGTTTTCGGGCCGGCGGGCCACCTGCAGCGCGCCCCAGGCGGCGGCGCCGCAGCTGATCCCGCACATCAGCCCCTCCCGCTTGGCGAGCTGCCGGGCGGTCTCCATGGCGTCCTCGTCGTCCACCTTCACCACCTCGTCGATGATGTCGAGGTTGAGGATGTCGGGAATGAAGCCGGCGCCGATCCCCTGGATCGTGTGCCGTCCCGGTTTGATCGGCTGGCCGGAGAGCTTCTGGGTGATCACGGGGCTGTTGGCCGGCTCGACGGCCACCACCTTCACGCCCGGATTCTTGCCCTTGAGCGTCTCGCCGACGCCGGTGATCGTGCCCCCGGTGCCCACGCCGCAGACGATGATGTCGACCTGCCCCTCGGTGTCGGCCCAGATCTCCTCGGCCGTCGTCCGGCGATGCACGTCCGGGTTGGCGGGGTTCTTGAACTGCTGGGGCATGAAAAACTGCGCACTCGACCGCGAGATCTCCTCGGCGTGCCGGACCGCACCCGGCATGCCGTCCGCCGCGGGCGTGAGGACGAGCTCCGCGCCGAGGGCCTTGAGCATCCGCCGTCGCTCCAGGCTCATGCTCTCGGGCATCGTCACCCGGAGCTTGTAGCCGCGGGCCGCGCACACGTAGGCCAGGCCGATGCCGGTGTTGCCGCTGGTCGGCTCGATGATCACCGTGTCGGGGCCGATCTTCCCGTCCCGCTCCGCCGCATCGATCATCGCTCCGGCGATCCGGTCCTTCACGCTCCAGAGCGGATTCATGTTCTCGATCTTGCCGGCGACCGTCGCGACGCAGCCGTCGGTCACCCGTCGCAGCAGCACCAGCGGCGTGCGGCCGATGCACTGGGTGATGTCGTTGCGGATCCCGGCAGGCAGCTTGGCGGTGACCATCGAATCCCCTCTCGTGGCGAGCCGCGGGCGGCCTCCGGCCCCACGCCGGCGCAGCCCGCACCACCTGCATTATCGGCACAAACGGCAGAAATCTGCAGCACTCGTCCGCCCCGCGCCCAGTTCCGGCGGTGGTGCGGTCGATCGGGCAGCCCGTTCCGCTCCACGCGGCTCCTGCCGCCGGGTCACGGCAGCCGCATCACGCGGAGGTTGCGGTAGTGGATCTCGCTGCCCGGATCGTGTGCCTGCAGGGCGAAAGTGCCCTGGGAGAGCTTCCGCGTGCCCGTCACGCCCGCGGGCTCGACGAACTCGTAGAGCACCCTGTCGTCGACCTTCACCGCCACCGCCTTGCCGCTCACGACGACCTCCATGGTGAACCAGACGTCGTCCTTCGCCGGCGGTGTGAAGTTCTTGACCACGTTGTAGAGGCTGCCGGTTCTCACCGGGTCCTGCTGCGAGTTGTTGACCTGCACCTCGTAGCCCTGCGCCGGCCAGCCATCGGGCTGGAAGGCGGTGTGGATGAAGATCCCGGAGTTCGCGACCGGCCTCGTGAGCACCTCCGCCTTGAGGTGGAAGTTCTGGAACTGGGCGGGCTTCGCCGGGTCGGCGCCCACGTAGAAGAGGTGGCTCCTGGGACCCTTGCAGACGATCGCGCCATCCTTCACCGACCAGCTGGCCGGGTTCTCGTTCGCCTGCCAGCCGGCGAGCGTCGTGCCGTCGAAGAGGCTGGTGAAGCCCTCCTCGACCGCCGCGGCCCGGCCGCCGGACCCCGCCACGGCGACGAGGGCGACCGCCCCGCAGATGGCCCGCCGAACCCCGGTTCGCGTACGCTCGTAGATCATGGACGAAGCACTCCTCGATTCCTGCGTGAAGGACACCGCGATCACCACGACCGCCCAGAGGCAGGAGCATACGGCGGCGTCCGGCGCGGGGCCACCGCCGCAGGTCCCCGCCCACGTCCACCGGCGGCTCGACGCGGCCGGTCTCAACCATCGGCCGGTCCTGCTCTCGATCGACAGCGACGTCGCCCTCTCCGGTGAGCCCGCCGGCGAGTGGCTCGTGGTCACGACCGACCACGTCGCCGTGACCGACGGCCGCGACACGCTCCGCGCCATCGCCTGGCCGGCGGTCGAACGGGTCCGCACGTCGGCCGGTGTCGGCGGCGGTACCCTGCAGGTCCGCACGGCGGGCGTGTGGATCGACCTGATCCGATATTCCAACGCCCTGGCGAACAGGTTCCACAAGGTTTCGCGGGCGCTCGACCGCTCCCGCGAGAAGGGCGTGGCCGGTGTGCCGGTCGACCTCGAGCGGCTCGATGGCCCGCTCGACCCGCCGGCCTGCCCGTCGTGCGGGCTGCGGCTCCAGTCAGCCGAGGACGCGTGCCCCAGGTGCCTCCAGAAGGGGCAGATCCTGCGGCGGGTCGGGGCGCTCCTGGCTCCCTACGCCCGCGGCTCGCTGCTCCTGTGCCTGCTCACGTTCGTGGGCGTCGTCGCGGAGCTCGTACCGCCCAAGCTCCAGCAGTACATGGTGGACGACATCCTCTCGGCCAAGGCTGACGGGACGGACGCGGCCCTGCCCGACTTCCGCAAGGCGCTCTTGGTGGTCGTGCTGGCGCTCGCCTTCTCGCGGGTGCTCCTGGCCGTCGTCGGCGCGGTCAAGGGGCGGCTCACCACGGCCATCGGCTCGGGCATCACCGCCACCCTCCGCGAGGAGATGGTGGGCAAGCTCCAGGGGCTGTCGGTGGCCTACTACGACCGCCACCAGGTGGGCTCGATGATCAGCCGGGTCGCCCATGACAGCGAGGTGCTCCACGGCCTCATGCACCAGATCACCGGCGGCTTCCTGCTGCAGATCGTGCAGCTCGTCGGCGTCGGGGCGATGCTCGTCTGGATCAACCCCAAGCTCGCGATCTTCACGCTCATCCCCGTGCCGCTGGTGATCCTCGGGTCGTGGATCTTCTGGCGGCACGTCTACCCGCGGCACTACCGGCTCTGGGACGCCGCCAGCAAGCAGATGACGACCCTCTCCGGCATGCTCTCGGGCATCCGGGTGGTCAAGGCCTTCGCGCAGGAGTCGCGGGAGCTCGACCGCTTCCACGGGGCGAGCGACCACCTCCGCCGCTGGCGGCAGTGGGTCGAGCACACCAACACCACCTACGCCGCATCGATGCAGATCGTGTTCGGCCTCGGCGGGCTGATCGTCTGGTACGTCGGCGGTCGCGACGTGATCGGCGGCAGCATGACGCTCGGCCAGCTGATCGCCTTCCTCGCCTACCTGGCGATGTTCTACGCGCCCCTGGGGGCGCTCTCGAACTTCACCACCTGGCTCACGAGCTTTCTCTCGGGCAGCAAGCGGGTCCTGGAGCTGCTCGACACGCCGGTCGTGGTCACCGAGCCCTCGGCGCCCGAGTCCTGGCGCGACGTCCGCGGCGCGATCCGCTTCGCCAACGTCACCTTCGGCTACGACCGCAACCAGCCGGTCCTTCACGACGTCTCGTTCGAGGTTGCTCCGGGCGAGATGGTCGGCATCGTGGGCCGCTCGGGGTCGGGGAAGAGCACGCTCGTCAGCCTTCTGGCGAGGTTTCACGATGTCCAGGAGGGGGCCATCACGGTCGACGGCCACGACATCCGCCAGCTTTCCTCGCACGACCTCCGCGAGCGGCTCGGGATCGTGTTCCAGGACTCGTTCCTGTTCCGCGGCACGATCTGGAAGAATCTCTCCTACGGCCGGCCGCAGGCCACGATCGAGGAGGGGCTCGCCGCCGCCAAGGCGGCCGGGGCCCACGACTTCCTCTGCCGTCAGCCGCTCGCCTACGAGACCCTCCTTGGCGAGCACGGTGCCGGGCTCTCCGGCGGCGAGAAGCAGCGGCTCTCGATCGCCCGCACGCTGCTCTACGATCCGCGGATCCTCGTCCTCGACGAGGCGACGAGCAACATCGACGCCGAGGCCGAGAAGGCGATCCAGGAGGCCCTCGCGGTGCTCGTCCGCGGCCGGACGACGATCGCGATCGCCCATCGGCTCTCCACGCTCCGCAACGCCGACCGAATCCTCGCCTTCGACCGCGGCCGGCTCGTCGAGCAGGGCACGCATGCCGAACTGCTCGCCGCCGACGGCGTCTACGCCCGTCTCGTGCGGATCCAGACGCAGGTCACGAAACAGCCCACCATCGACACGCTCATCACCGACCTGGAGGACCCGCCCGCCGCCGAGCCGGCTCCTCCCCGGGCCCCGGTGGGGCTCGTCTGGCTCGATCCCGGGCGTCATCGGTTCACGGTCGGCGATCAGGAGCGGATCGAGCTGCACCTGCCGGACGGATCGACGACCTCCGGCATCTTCATCACCCGCACCTTCCCGGCCACCCATCCCGACGGCTATCTCTCCGTCCGAGGCTGGGACGAGCACGGCGACGAGGTCGAACTCGGGATGATCCGCCGGCTCGACGACTGGTCGGAGGCCGATCGGGAGGTGATCCGCGTCGCGGTGCTGCGGCGATCGCTCGTCCGCGAGATCCGCCGGGTGAACGAGGTCCGGCTCGTGCATGGCTATCTCGATTTTGACGTCGACACCGACGTCGGTCGCCGCCGGTTCACCACCCGCTGGACCCAGAGCCAGGCCCACGACTTCGGCGCCGGAGGCAAGATGCTCGTCGACACGGCCGAGAACCGCTGGGTCGTGCCGCGGGTCGACGACCTGCCGTCGGCGGATCGCGAGCGATTCCTGCACTACGTCTACTGGTAAATCGGGAGGCGCGGGCGGGCGAGTCTGCCGGGCGTGACGTTTTTTCCGGCCGTTTGCGAGCCGCCCGCACCGGTACTACAACCACGGGTCATGGAGGGGTGGCACGGCGATTCGTTCGCCGATCCACCCGGTCCGTCAGGGAAGACGGCACACGCTTTCGATGGACCCACGGTTTCTTCCCTTACGGTTTCTTCCCTTCTGGAGTTGAGCGATGAACATTACGGACCTGATCACCAGCCAGTTGATGTCGCCCGACGTGCTCGGCAAGCTCGGCGGCCTCATCGGCGCCAACGAGTCGCAGACCAAGACCGCCACGAGCGCCGCGGTGCCGGCCCTCCTCAACGTGTTCGCGAAGATGGCGGGCACCAACAGCGGTGCCGATCAGCTCGCCAAGGCGATGGGCGGCCTCGATCTCGGCATGCTCGGCAATCTGGCCGGCCTGCTCGGTGGCAGCCAGGCCCAGGGGCTCGGCAGCCTCGGCGGCAACCTGCTGACCTCGCTGCTCGGCGGAGGCAACAATCTCACCGGTCTCGTCGATCTGGTGGCGAAGTTCGCCGGCATGCAGCCCGGCATCATGAAGACGCTGCTCACCTACCTTGCCCCGATGGTGCTGGGCATGGTGGCCAAGCAGTTCTCGGGCCGGCCCGATGCTGCGAGCGTGTCCCGGCTGTTCTCGGAGCAGGCCGGCAACATCCGCGGCGCTCTGCCCAAGGGGCTGTCGCTCGGCGACTTCGGCGCGGTGAGCGGTGGCTCGTCGGCTCCGGCCCGCCACGGCCACGCGCCCGAACCGCAGCCCGCCGGTGGCCTGCCCGGGTGGCTGCTGCCGCTCCTGGCCCTCGGGGCGCTCGGCCTCGGCTTCTACCTCTGGAACAAGAACCAGGCTGAGAAGGAGGTTCGTCCCGTCGCCGTCGCCGAGACCGAGCGGAAGGTCGGCCCCGTGACCATCCGCGAGGAAGAGGTCGTGGCCACCAAGGGCAAGGAGATCATCGACCTCGTCGCCGACGAGATCTCGATCGACCCGAAGTTCCTCGAGGCCGTGCGGATCGGCAAGAACGCCACCGAGCTCTTCGGCGGGCTGACGAGCGTGCTCAAGGGCGTCACCAGCGAGGACACGGCGAAGCTCGCCATCCCGGAGCTGGAGAAGCTCGCCCCGATGCTGACGTCGCTCGAGGACGAGGCCGGCAAGCTCCCGGCCGAGGAGAAGCCCGTGTTCGCCTCGTTCGTCGGCAAGAACCTCGGGCTCTTGTCGAAGGTGATCGACACGGTAATGGCGATCCCGGGCGTGAAGAACCTCCTCGGGCCGGTCGTCGTCCCGATGGTCGAGACGCTCACCAGGCTCTCGAAGTAAGCCTCGGGCACGTCGCCTGACGTGAATCATTCCGGCCCGGATCGGGGAAACCCGATCCGGGCCGGCTCGTTTCCAGGAAACGGCCAGCTTCAGAGAATGGCCAGCGGGTTCCGCTTCTCTTCGAGCGTGCCGCGGGTGACGCCGACACGGTTGGCGGCCCTGAGGGCCGTCCAGACCTCGCGGCCGGTCCTCCTGCCTGCGAGCAGATCGCGGTAGGCCACGATCACGGCGGTGATCGCCGTGTCGTCCTCGTCGAGCAGCTCCACCCGCAGGTGCCGCACGCCCGCTGCGAGCAGGGCGGCCACGGCCTCGGCGCCGCTCTGGGCGGTGGCGTTGTAGAGCGTGTTGCGGCAGCCGACGTCGGCCGTGAGCGGATGCTCCACGCCGAGGCGGTCGCGGAGCCTCACCGCGTGCTCGTCGCAGGGGCGGCCGCAGTTGGTCTTGTTGGTGCCCGGCGAAAGCACGGCGCAGAACACGCAGTGCTCCATGTGAAACATCGGCATGTGCTGGTGGACGACCACCTCGAGCCGGTCCGCGGGTGCGGCCGCGGCGAGGGCGAGGAGCTGCTCGCGGTTGCAGTCGTACGAGGCGGTCACCCTGTCGCAGCCGGCCGCGAGGAAGAACTCCGCCGCCCGCTCGTTCGCCACGTTGAGCGAGAAGTCGCCGGTGACCGGCAGGCCGACGTCGCGGAAGAATCGCAGCCCGGACCAGTTCCTCGCCAGCACGCCGTCGGGCTGGTGTCTGGCCAGCGCCCGGAACACGCCCATCTCGTCGGGCTTCTGGATCCGCGGGGTCGCCAGCAGGATCGTCGCCCCGACCGCCCGGCACCGCTCGACCGCGTCGCGGTACTGGCGGATGTCGGCGAACTCGGCCTGGATTCGCCGCTCGCCGAGCTCGAGCACGCGGCCGAGCTGGGCGAGGGAGCGGACGAGAACGTGGAGCGTGGGGAGACCGCTACGGGGCGGTGCGTCGGTTTGCCGCTCGCGGGCGGTCGAGACGGCAGTGCGGCCCTCCGTGACGGGGCGACGCGTGGTGGCGTCCTCGAGCGCCGACACGAGATCCCTGCGGAGCGTGCCGAGCACGCTGAATGGGAGCATGGCCGCACCGACGATCTCGGCGTCGAGGTCGCGAAGCCGGAACGGCGTGCCGCCGAGCCGGCCGAGCTGCTCGCGGAGCACCTCGGCCGAGAGCGGATGCTTCGTCGCCTCGCGGGCGGGCTCGGCCGAGGCCACTTCGCAGCTGGCGCCGAGCGCCGTGCGGGCCGTCACCCGCACGGGCTCGCCCACCGCAACGGTCACCTGGACATCGACGGGCTGCTGTCTCGAGAGAGACCCGCCCGCGAAGGTTCTCCGCAGCCGCGAGGTGACTTCCGGGTCGTCGGTCTTCCACACCGCCTGGCCCGGCCTCACGCGGGCGAGGTCGAAGGCCCCGCGAGCAAAGGCCAGCTCCACGCGGCCCGCCGCCGCCGGTGCCGTGAGCGACCGCCCGGCCTGGAACACCTCGTAGACCCGACCGCCCACCGCGTCGTCGCTCGTCTCCCCGCAGTCGATCGCCACGCCGTCTCCCCGCTTCACGCCGGCGACGAGTTCGACCGCCACCCGGTCGCGGCGCACCTCGACCACGGTGCCGAGCCGCACGCCGCGCTTCGCGCTCGTGGTGGCGGGCACCAGCATCTTGTGGTCGCAGCCCTGGAGCCAGCCGGGCGAGAAGCCGCGGGAGAACGTGAGTTCCATCTCCTCGAGGTCGCGGGCCGCGAACTCGATCCGACGGCCGGCGAACGCCGCGTCGATCGCCCGGCGGTAGTGCCGGGTGATCGCGGCGACGTATTCCGGCGTCTTGAGGCGGCCCTCGATCTTGAAGGCCGAGACACCTGCCTCGATCAGCTCCGGGGCGAGGGCATGGGCGGCGAGATCCTGTGGGGAGAGCAGGTACTTCTGGTCGCCGAGATCGACGTCGCGGCCATCGCAGACGAGGTCGTAGGGAAGCCGGCAGGCCTGGGCGCACTGGCCGCGGTTCGCGCTCCTGCCGCCGAGCGATTCGCTGGTCAGGCACTGCCCGGAGTAGGCCACGCACAGGGCCCCGTGGACGAAGACCTCGAGCGGCATCGAGGTCTGCCGCCGGATCGCCGTGATCTCGTCGATCGACAGCTCTCGGGCCACGACCACGCGGTCCATCCCCAGCCGCTCTGCGAGATCGATCGTCTCGGCGCTCGTGAGCGTCATCTGCGTGGAGGCGTGGAGATGGAGGTGGGGACGGCGTTCGCGGATCAGCGTGGCGGCCCCCACGTCCTGCACGAGCACGGCATCGACCCCGGCGTCGGCCACGGCCTCCACCGTGCGGCCGAAGGCGCCGAGTTCGTCGGAAAAGACGAGCGTGTTGAGCGTGGCGTAGCCCTTCAGGCCGCGGACGTGGAGCGTGTCCATCAGCCGCGGCAGGTCATCGACGGTGAAGTTCGTCGCCCGTGCCCGGGCGTTGAACCCCGTGTCGAGGCCGAAGTAGACGGCATCGGCCCCGTTCTCGATCGCCGCGTGGACGCAGTCCCAATCGCCCGCCGGGGCGAGGAGTTCGGGCGGTCGTCTGTGCGGCGAGCGGTCGTCGGGCATGATGGAGGCGAGTATAGGTCGACCACCGCCCGGTGCCGGCTGGACGCCGCCGGCGCGCAGCGGAACACTCGTCACTTCCCGACATCCCCCTCCGGAGCCCCCCACATGAGAGGCTTGCGTGCGTTGTTCGCCCTGCTCGGGCTGACGCCCTGCCTCACGGCCGCGGCGGCCGAGATCCCGACGCCACTCGCCACCCGCGGCAGTGAAATCGTGGGCCGCGACGGCCGGCCCGTCGTGCTTCGGGGCGTCAGCTGGTTCGGCATGGAGACGGAAACCCACGTCCCCCACGGACTCTGGACCCGCGACTACAGGGAGATGCTCTCCCAGATCCGTGGCGTGGGCTTCAATCTCGTTCGTCTCCCGTGGTCGGTGAACGCCGTTCGGTCGGCCAGCGTGGGCGGGATCGATTTCTCGAAGGGGGCCAATGCCGACCTGCAGGGTCAGGGCCCGCTCGAGGTGCTCGACCGGATCGTGGCCGAGGCCGACCGCCAGGGGCTGCTCGTCCTGCTCGACTGCCACCGGCTCGACGACGCCCGGATTCCCGAGCTCTGGTACGGCGACGGCTTCACGGAGGATGACTGGCTCGAGGCCTGGCGGACGATGGCCCGCCGCTACCGCGGGGCCGCCAACGTGATCGGCGCCGACATCAAGAACGAGCCCCACGGCGCCGCGACCTGGGGCACGGGTGACGTGCAGACGGACTTCCGCCTCGCCGCCGAACGGTGCGGCGATGCGATTCACGAGATCGCCCCGCACTGGCTGATCGTGGTCGAGGGCGTCGAGAAGAACGTGCCCGGCCAGAAGCTGCCCGGCCACTGGTGGGGCGGCAACCTCGAGGGCGTCCGTGAGTCGCCCGTGCGGCTGAAGGCGAAGAACCGCGTCGTCTACTCGCCCCACGAGTACGGCCCCGGGGTGCACCAGGCGGAGTGGTTCAAGGACCCCGCCTTTCCCGCCAACCTGCCCGACCGTTGGGAGAAGGGTTTCTACTTCATCGTCCGCGAGGGGATCGCCCCGGTGCTGGTGGGCGAGTTCGGCGGCAGGCAGACCGGCCCCGAAACCCCCGAGGGAGTCTGGCAGCGGGACTTCGTCGAGTTCCTCCGCGAGAAGGAGATCGGGTTCGTCTACTGGTCGTGGAATCCCAACAGCGGGGACACCGGCGGCCTGCTCGCCGACGACTGGCTCACCGTGGTCGAGCCCAAGCGAAACCTGCTCGCTCCGCTGCTCGAGAGACCCTGAATCCGGTCACTCGTCGTTGCTGCGGAGCTTCGCCAGGACCGAGTAGTCCTCGAGGGTCGTCGTGTCGCCCACGGTCTCCTTGCCGGCGGCGATGTCCCGCAGCAGCCGCCGCATGATCTTGCCGCTTCGCGTCTTCGGCAGGGCGTTGGTGAAGTGGATGTCGTCGGGCGCCGCGAGGGCGCCGATCTGGTGGCGGACGTGCTTCCGCAGCGCGTCCTTGAGGGCGTCGTCGGGCGTGCCCGAGCGGAGCGTGACGAACACGGCCACCGCCTCCCCCTTCACGTCGTGCGGCCTTCCGACGGCCGCCGCTTCGGCCACCGTGGGGTGGCTGACCAGCGCGCTTTCGATCTCGATCGTGGAGAGCCGGTGGCCGGCGACGTTGAGCACATCGTCGATTCGCCCCATGATCCAGTAGTAGCCGTCGGCATCCTGCCGGGCGTTGTCACCGGCGAGGTATTTTCCCGGGACCTTCGACCAGTAGGTCTCGACGAACCGCTCGTCGTCGCCCCAGATGCCGCGGAGCATTCCCGGCCAGGGCTTCGTCATCACGAGCCAGCCCCCCTCGCCCTGCTCCACCGGCTCGCCGGCGGCATCGACGATCGCGGGAACCACACCGGGAAGCGGCAGCGTGCAACTCCCCGGCTTCGTCGGCGTGCACCCGGGCAGCGGGCTCATCATGATCCCGCCGGTCTCGGTCTGCCACCAGGTGTCGACGATCGGGCACCGTTTGCCGCCGATCACCTCGTGGTACCAGATCCAGGCTTCCGGGTTGATGCCCTCGCCCACCGTGCCCAACAGCCGCAGGCTCGAGAGGTCACGCCCCTCGATGTGCTGCATGCCCCACTTCATGAACGAGCGGATCGCCGTGGGGGCCGTGTA
>CAIKWU010000080.1 GCA_903831155.1 uncultured Planctomycetaceae bacterium
AGACAGTTACTTTGCCATCCACGAGCAGCGTGGCGGCCAGATGATGAACCTGCACAACAACAACGAGATCTACTCGTTCCATCCCGGGATGTGCATGTTCGTGATCGGCGACGCTTCCGTGCGGTCGATCGAGGAGAGTGTCGATCCGGAGGTGTTCGTCTCGCTGGTGACGGCGTCTGCCGGCGATGTCGGGCAGTGACGTCCGCGACTGATCGCCGCCTCAGCCGTGCCCGACTGCGGCCCGCGCGGCCCACCATCGCTCGGCGAGCCCGAACGCCAGCGTCATGCCGGCACCCCCTGGCGACCCCATCACGAAGCAGTTGCGCTGCGGCTCGGCTGTGAAGTGCACCGGATCGGGGCCCTTGGCGTAGACGCCGTGCCAGCGGGCGGCGATCGACCAGTCGGGGAGGCGGAGGATGCGGCGGGCATAGGCGAGAATCAGGTCGTCGATCGCCTCGGAGTCGAACGGATCGAGTGGCGCGTCGTAGTCGTGCGAGTCGCCGAGGATCACCTCGCCCGCCTCGTTCTGCGAGGCCATCACGTGGATGCCGGCGGCCGTGTGGGCCGGCAGCGACTCCGCCAGTCGCCGCTTGAGGTGCAGGAGAGACGGGCAGATCTCGAAGCCGGCGTAGTGAGCGAGCGTCAGCCCGCCGGCCACGTGAGGGCCGAGCCGCCAGCCGTCCGGTTGCGGGCGGGTGCGGAGCATCTGCAGCTTGCAGCGGCGGGTGCCCGAGGCGGCCCAGACGTCGGGAAACAGCGTCTCAAAGTCGGCGCCGCCGCAGACGATCACCAGTGGCGCCGCGAACCGTTGCCCGCACGACGTGGTGACCGCGGGCATGTCGATGCCGACGACCGTGGTCGAGAAGCGGATGTCTACGCCGTGGGCAGCGACGAGATAGGCCGCGACGGCGGCGATCGCCCTGGGCGGATCAACGGCGAGTTCGGATGGACTCCAGAGCACCGCCCGGGCGTCGGCAGGGATCGCGGGAAATCGTCGCGCCGCTTCGGCGCCGGTGAGCAGGTCGCAGGCGACGCCGAGCCCGGGGGCCTGCTCGGTGAACTCCTCCAGCACGCGAGCCTCGTCCTCTTCAAAAACGACGTGCACGCTGCCGCACTCAGCGGCCCAGATTGCGCCCGCGTCGCGGAGTTCGAGCCAGCGGGCCCGACTTCGCATGGCGGCGGTATGCCGCTCCCCGGCCAGTTGCCCCACCGGCCAGACCATGCCGAAGTTGCGGATGCTTGCCCCACGGGCGGCGTCGCTCCGCTCGAGGACGGTGACGCGGCGACCGCGCCGGGCCGCCTCCCAGGCGAAGGCGAGGCCCATGATCCCGCCGCCCACCACGATCACGTCGGTGGCATGCGTCACGGCACGTCCCCGAGGCGCGGCAGCAGTGCAGGCAGATCGCCAATGCCGGAGATCGTCGCATGCGCACCGGCGGCAAGCATTCGCTCCGCGGCCGCGATGAGCAGGTCGGCCCGGCGGCCGGGCTCGAGCGCGTCGTGTTCCGCCCGCGAGAGGCCGAGCATGTTGCCGGTCGCGGTGACTCCGACCGCCCAGACCCCGGCATTCCGGGCGGCCTCGACGTCGGCCAGCGTGTCGCCCACGGCGACGACCGCTGACGGCGGCCAGATGCCAGTCTTCTCCATCGCTCGGAAGATCATCCAGGGCGCCGGACGTCCCGCCGCGACCTCGGTGGCACAGACGGCCGCGTCCGGAAGAAAGCCCTGCCGCCGGCAGCCCTCCAGCACCACCGCCGTCATGGCAGCGTCGTATCCGGTCGTGACGGCGACGGCGAGGCCCGCCTGCCGCAACGCCGCGACCGCCTCGAGCGTGCCCGGGATCAGGGCGTCGAACGCGGGAAGCGAGGCAAGTTGGAGCGGAATGAACTCCGCGTAGAGTTCGTCGAGATCCGCCTCAGTGAAGGGCCGCCCGTGGGCCGTCGCCCAGGCGGCTGCCACCCGAGGCAGAGCCGCGAGGGCCGCGATGTGGTCCCGCTTGGCGGTGCCCATCGGGCCGCGGGCCTCCGCGGCGGTGATCGCCACGCCATGGCGGGCGAAGAGATCGACGAATACACCGGCCGGGGCACACGAGCCAAAGTCGATCGTGGTGCCCGCGAGATCGGCGACGACGAGGCGGATGGGCATCGTCATGGCTCAGGTGGAGGCCCCGCGAAACTCCGGCCGGACGACGCCGCGGATGAGCGGGATGAACTCGTCAACGGTCGGCGTCTCCGCCCCCTCGACTTTCGCTTCGTCGTCCCAGCGTCGGAGTAGTACCGCCGCCTCCCAGTGGGGATTGCGCCGAAACTCCTCCTGGGCCGCGGCGTCCATCGGGCCGCCCTGCAGCATCAGGCTCGTGACGCTCGGCGGGCTCAGTTGCTCCATGTACGCCGGCTCCGTGCCGGTGAGATACCGCTTGGCATCGACATGGAGCCGAACGGGCTCCGTGACGTCGGTGTCGAACCACGGGGCGAGTTTCCGGGCGGCGGTCACTTCGTGGGCATCGTCGATGCCCTCCTCCGGAGCGTCGTCGGGCAGGTCGTGGAGCATGTGGCCGAGGTCGTGGAGCAGTGCGGCCACGACGAGCGGGTCGTCGGCACCGTCGCGAAGCGCGCAGGCTGCCGCCTGGAGGGCGTGCTCCCGCTGGTTCACCGACTCGCCGCCGTATTCCGAGTCGCCCTTCTCCGCGAACAGCCTCATGATCGCCGCCACCGGGTCGTCCGTCTTCGTGGTCATGCTTCAGCTTCCGAGAGTTGGCCGGCCGTGAGTCGGCGAGTGTAGCGAGCCGCCCAGGGGCGGAATGTCAGTTTTTCGTGAGCGCCGCTGGAAGCAATCGGCGCACCGACATAATGCCGCCGGAGCGTGGTGATCGCTCGCACGACCGACGATTGCGGCTGGGAGACCATGCGGATGCTTGAGACGGCTGAACGAGCGGTGGCGACGGCGCGTGTCGCCCTGCTGACGCGGCCCGGTGGTTCGCTGGAACTGCGCGATGTGCCGGTGCCGCCGCTCGGCGAACGGGAAGTGCTCGTGCGCATCGACGCCTGCGCGGTCTGCGGCAGTGATCTGCACACGGCCCATGGCCGACGGCCGCACCCGCTGCCAGCAATCCTCGGCCACGAGATCGCGGGTACCGTCGTTGCGGTCGGGGCCGGACCCGACGTCGTGGACGTCGTCGGGGA
>CAIKWU010000081.1 GCA_903831155.1 uncultured Planctomycetaceae bacterium
AACACGGGATACTTCGGGCTTTCGGCCACCATGGTTCTCAACTTCTCAGGCACGGTGCGCGTGGGCATCGCGGTCGATTCCGTGGCCGACGGCACCTACGCACCCAACTACGTCAGCATCTACTCGAATAGCACCGGGACGGTCTTCTCGTCGGTGCTGACGCGGAACGCCAGTCCCGACATGGCGGTGTTTGACATCGTCAATCCTGCCGGGGAGACGTTCAGCGTCGCCCAGTGGCAACTGGCCGGCACGCAGAGCGCGTCGGCGATGGGTCTCGTGACGTTCGACACGATCGTCGTGCCGGAGCCGTCTTCCGTGGCGCTGATCGCCATCGGCGGAGTGGCGGTGGCCGCCGGCCTGCGGCGTCGCCGCCGGTAGTCGCGGATCCGTCAGTGCTTCGGCACCGCGGAACACACGCCCGCGAGCTCGCGACAGGTCCGCGTGGTCTTTCGGTACTGCATCGGCGACATGCCGACGGCCGACTTGAACACGTTGCAGAGCTGGGCTGCGTGCGTGAACCCGGCGCGAACGGAGACGACGAGCAACTTGTGGTCGGTCTGAGCCAGCAGCCGCTTGGCCTCGGCGATTTTTGTGCGCTGCAGTTCGTCGTGGATTGTCCGGCCGAGGAGTTGCTGAAACTTGCGATCGAGCAGCTTCCGCGAGATTCCCAGCGACGTGGCCACTTGGGCCGCCGAGAGGTCGGAGCAGCCCCGCTCCCTGATCAGCCGGATGGCCCGCCGGATGTCGGCATCGTCGACCGCCAGCACGTCGCTGCTTTGTCGGACCGTGATGCCCGCAGGCGGCACGAGCACGACGGTCGCCATGGGTCTGCTGGTGGTCATCGCCTCCTCGAGCATGCGGGCGGCCTCATATCCCAGACGGGTCCGGTCGTGGGTCACGCTCGTGACGCCGGGGGTCGCGAGCCCGCAGAGCGCATCGTCGTCGGCGACCGCCACCACGGCCACGTCGTCGGGAACCACGAGGCCGTGATCGCGGCAGGCCTCGAGGATGTTCAGGGCGAGCACGTCGTCGGTGGCGACCACACCGACGGGCTTGGGCAGGCTCGCGAGCCATCGGCCCAGCGGCTTGGCCCCGACCGGCTCCGCGTTCCGCAGCCGCCCTCCGCAGCGTGGTGACGCGGCAAAGACGTCGACCCTGCAACCTGCAGCCTCGGCGAACCGCACGGCGGCATCGAGCCGGACGGGCGCGTCGCAGGCTCCGGGGCAGACGCCGAGGTGCCGGAGGCCGAGGTCGGCGAGATGGGTCACGGCCACGTGCACCGCCGCATCGTCGTCGGGGTAGATGCCGGGCAGTCGGTCCACCGTCAGGCGATCGCGGACATGGACGACCGCCCGCCCGGCACCGCGCCATGTCCGTGGCAGAGACCGTTCCGGCAGCCCGCTGATCATGCCGTTGCCGTTCCAGCCGAGCAGCCATTCGGGCAGCGGGGCATCGCGGTGACGATCATCGACGGTGACCAGCCAGCCCGGATGGGCCGCCACCCATTGCGACACTCCACCGAGCAGGCCGCGGCTGAACGACGTGGCCGCATCGACGACGATCGCCACCTCGCGGATCGACCTGTTCGCCTGCATGGTGGCGGTGCGTGGCGGCATCGGCATCAGGGTTCCCCGCCGGGTGGTCACTCTGCCCGGCTCCTTCGATTCCACAGTAGCGCACCCCGCCGGGACGAGTCCATGACGCAAATCCACGCCCCCATGACCGGGAGCGTCATGGGAGAGCAGGCCACTCTCACGGGGAACTCGGAGTCCCCTTCAGCGACTCGAGGTGGGCGAAGAGGTCGGATACCTCCTCGGGCCGCATGGCCTCGAGGAGTCCTTCGGGCATGATGGAGATACCCGTGTAGTCGGCCTCGGCCACGTCCTTCACCGCGAGGCGGATATCGGCCACCTCGGGCTGGCGGACGACGATCGCGTCGGCGTCGCGCGAGACGAGCAGCCCCTGGATCACGCGGCCGTCGCGGGTGACGACGCGGAAGCTGCGGTAGCCCCCCTCCATCGCCGCGTTCGGCGTGAGCACGTGCCGCAGGATCGCTTCCACGCCCGTGATCCCGATTCCGTCGAGCGCGGGCCCGATCCGGCCACCATGTCCGCCCTGCTGATGGCAGGTGAGGCATTTGGTCATGAACACGACCCGGCCCCTCGCGGCGTCGCCGCCCGATGTGGCCAGCCCGCGAAACCGCTCGAACTTCTCCGTGCGGGCCCGCACGTCGGCGTCGGTCACGAGCCGCGGCGCGTCGAGCGCCGGCTCGACCCGCGCCTGCCCGGCGAGCTCGCCCCACGACGCCCCGCCATGGAACGTGACGAGGTTCGACGGCCGCTCCCCGTCGCCGGCATAGCTGCGGTCGAAGTCGGTTCGAATCTCGTCGGGCGTCCGTACCCGGTTCCAGAGCCTGAACTCGGCGATGCGGCCGTGCGTGCCGCCATCCCGTGGGGTGCTGTGGCCGATCCGCAGGCCGCGGTAGGCCGTGGTGTCGCGGGCGGTCGACTCGGCGTCGAGTTCACCGTTGACGTAGAGCCTGAAACCGCCCTCCGCGTCGCGAGTGACCGCGTAGTGCTTCCACGTGCCGGGCAGCGTCTTCGCCGTCGCGACGAGGAGGTCGTTTTTGGACTTCGTCCACACGCGGAACTGCTCGGCATAGAAGTTCATGTCGAGCATGCCGTCGGCCGCGAGGAGGCTGTCCTGGTTGCCGATCGGCGGTTCGAGATTGATCCAGGCTTCCACGGTGAACGGGCCTTCGAGATCGACCGTCGCTGCGGCGTCGGCATCGCCCCCCGTCAGACGCAGCACCGCGGGGGCTCCGGCGGTGAGTTCGTTCCAGATCCGCTCGATGGCAGCATCGTTGCCCAGAACGGTGCGCATGTCGGCCACGGTGGCGACGGCCAGGCTCGTGGTCTCGATGTCGCCGGCGGCCATGGCGGCCACGAGTGCGGCTGCTCCCTCGCGGTGTCGGGCGAGCACCGCCGCGGTCGCTTGCCGCTCTGTCAGGTCGAGGTCGCTCACGAGTTCAACGAGCTCGTGGCAGGCGGCCGGATCGCGCGACTCGGCCCAGGCGGCGAGAGCCTCGGCCCGTCGTGCCCGATCCTCTCCGGCGGCTTCGAGGAGTTTTCGGCCGATGTCGCCGGGCATCGCCCTGAGTTCGCGGAGACAGCGGATCGCAGCCTGCCGGAGCTCGGGGCCCGTCGCCGCGTCGATCGCGATGACCGATGCCTGCGGCGCGAGGCTCGCAATCGAGAACCCGCCCGCCATCCGCAGGCCGAGCAGCAGGTCCGCCGGAGCGTTGCCTGGCGCCAGCAGCGACGCCGTGGCCCGGGTCACGATCGGCTCGATCACCGCGGCGTCGAGGCTCGTGCGCTGGGCGAGGAGCGCCTCGAGGGTGCTCGACCGCGTCGGCGGATCGGTCGCGAGCTTTTCGAGCGCGGCCGCCACGTCCGCAAGCCGGGCCTGCCCGGCCAGCAGCCGAACCTCATCGACATTGGGAGCCCTGCCGAGATCGGGGAGCAGCCCCACGAGCGCCCGCGCCGCCGCCTCGGGCTCGAGCGTGAGCATCGCCAGCAGTCGATTCTCGACCGGCAGGCCACGGCCCGCCGGTGACTCGAGAAACGCGGCGACCTCGGCGGGGTGTTTTTCCAGCGCCCAGCGGGCGAGGAACCGCTCGAACTCGCGGTCATAGACCGTCCAGGCATCACCCTGCACGGGGCTGCGGGCGAACCGCACGGCAAGCGCGGTCGTCTCGGGCGTCGTCACCGGGATGCGGCGAAGCGCGTCGCCGAGGGCCGCCCGCACCCGGGCCGAAGGATCGTCGAGCAGTGGCGCGGCCAGCCGGCGGAAGTCGGCCTCCGGCACGGCGACGGCCGCGATCCGAATCGCCTCGTGCCGGAGGTCGGCCGATGGATCGGCGACGAGCTTCTCGAGCACGGTCACGGTGGCCGCTCCGAGGCCTTCGAGGGCCCAGAGGGCGCCTGCGCGGGCGCCGGTCGGGGCCGCCGGATCGGACGCGATGCGCTCGAGCTCCGAGATCAGCGTTCGCGCGTCCCGATCGACGATTTCCTGCCAGGCGAGATCGGCGAGCCGGGCGTTCGGGGAGCCGAGGTGGCGGGGCAGGTCTTCGGTGGCCACCGCCGCGATCGAAACGGGCTCGCGGACCGGCTGCGAGGCGTGCCTGATCCGCCAGATCCGGCCCCGCACACGGTCGCGGTCGGGATGGGTGCGGGGCACCTCGTTGTGGGAGATGACCTTGTTGTACCAGTCCACCACATAGAGGCAGCCATCCGGGCCGAACTGGATCGCCACGGGCCGGAACGACGGATCCCCGCTCTTGAGCAGATCGACGCCCTTGCGGTACGTCCAGCGGTCACCGGTTCGCGTGGCCACGATCGACTGGATCGAGCTGGTGATCGGATTGGCCGCGTAGAAGATTCGCTCGTCCGGATTCGCACCTTCCCCGGCGCCCCAGGGACCCGGCCAGCCGTCGAGGTCGTCGGCGAGGGCGAGGCCACTGAGTCCCGTGCCTCCCATCTGCGGCGGCGCGAGCGGGGCCGGCATCAGCGGCTGATAGGGGCGGAGGCGATCGGGAGAGCCCGTGGCCACCAACACGCCTGGCTCATAGGGGAAGATCGGATAGCCGATGTCGTTGGCCTCCTGGAGCCAGGTCTCGCCGGTCCGCGAGATCGTCAGCCCCCAGATGTTGTTGGGCCCGGCGGTGAGCGGCTCGAAGGCGGAGCCGTCGGGTCGAAAGCGGCCGAGCTTGCAGGCGTGGAAGCGAATCTCCGGCGCACCGTCGGCGAATGCCTTGCCACCGGGCCGCTTCACCTGCGACGAGTTGAAGAGCCCCTGGGCGAGCAGGATCCAGCCGCCCGGCACGCGGGTGAACTGGTGCGGGAAGAGGTGGGAATCCTGGATGCCGAAACCCTCGAGGACCGTCTCGTGGCCGTCGGCGCGGCCGTCACCGTCGCTGTCACGATAGAACCTGATTTCGGGGCCGTACTGCACGAAGGCGCCGCCTCGGGCGGGCAGCACACCCAGCGGCATTGCGAGGCCGTCGGCGAACACGCGGGGCGGCGTGGGCCGCGCGGCCCACGGGTCGTCGACCACGAGCACCTGGTCGCGGCCACCCGCCGCGAAGAGCCGTCGGGCGGCTTCGGCGTTCTCGTTGGCATCGACGGGGTATTCGAGTGCCGTCGTCGTCCAGAGCCGGCCAGCGTTGTCGAAGGCGAGCGCGACGAACTTGCCGTAGGAGCCCTTCGGGTCTTCGCTCTCACCGAGCACGAGTTCGGCGGTGAAACCGTCGGCGAGGGTGAAGTGCCGCGCTTCATCCTCCGCGGAAAGTGGACCGGCGGGCGGCGGACCCGTGGGGGCCGCTGCCCCTGTCGGCGCCGGCGGCAGCGGTTCGAGCGCCACGTCCTTCACCTCCACCAGCGCCTGGCCGCCGCCGTGGACCTGGAACCCGATGTGGCCTTCGAGCGGGATGCCCGGATCCGGCTCGCGGTAGTCGAGTGCGGGCACCCCGTTGATCCAGGAACGGATTCGACGACCCTCCGCGCGGATGCGGTACTCATTCCAGTCGTCCGGCTTGATGGCCGCGTCGACGGCCGCCGCATCGAGCGGCTCGCCGATCACCTTGTTGCGTCGCGACTCGTCATAGAGCTTGCCCCACCAGCCGGGACCCGCATCGACCTGGTAGCCCGACATCTCCGACGAGTTCGGCAACCGCTCGCTGCGAATCTGGATGCCGGAGTTGATGAAGCCGCCGGCCCCGCGGACCCGGATTCGAAACGAGAGGTCGAAGTTGCCGAACCGCTCCTTCGTGGAGAGGAACGTGTTGTGAGGAACGTGCTCGACGAGCGACCCACCCACGAGCATGCCATCGGCGGCCTTCCACCAGCGGGCATCGCCCTCCACGGTTTCCCAGCCCGCGAGCGACGTGCCGTCGAAGAGCGGCCTGGGCGCGTCGGCCCTGACCACGGCGGCGACCGCCGCCACGGCGACGACGAAGCAGGTGTTCACGATGCGCATGGCTGGCCTCTCCGGTCAGGCATCGGGCATGTTGAAATCGAACACGATCACGCGGGCGAGGCACGGCACCACGATCTCCTTCACCCGCTCATGCTCCGCATGCGGCAGGTATTCATCGCGGGCCTGTGGGCTCGAAAACGTCATGATGAAGCCGTGCGTGAAGCCGTCGTTGAGGCCCTCGCTGCTGTCGTAGGGGCCGTGCGAGAAGTCGAGCAACCCTGGGATCCTACCCACCATGCCGGCCATCTCACGAAAGCAGGTGGCGATCTCCCCGGGGCTCACCTCGGGCTTGAACTGGAAGACTCCGTAGTGCTTGACCTGGGCCATGCGACCTCCTGGTGTCGGGAACTGGTGTCGGGAAATGGGGGCGGCTAAGGAGCGTTGGCGTGCTGGCGGATGTTCGCCAGCAGCGCCTCGACGCAGGCACGGGCGAACGCGGGGTCGTTGATGTCGCAGTCGAGGGACGTGCGTGGGATGTCGGGCCGCAAGCTGGTCTCGAGCGCCGAGAAGAGGGCGGTGTCGGCTTCGGGATCGTGGAATGGCCCGCCGGCCGCGCTGATCACGCTGATGCCCCGGCGGGGCATCAGCACGGTGACCGGTGCTCGTGAGGCGTTGAGCTTCGTCGCCACCAGGCGACCGAGTTCCGCACACTCCGCCGGCGTCGTCCGCATGAGCGTGACCTGCGGGTTGTGGACGTAGAGGCGGCGATCGGCGAACTGCTTCGGGAGCGAGGCCTGCTCGCCGAAGTTGACCATGTCGAGGCAGCCGGGAGCGACGATCGCGGGCACGCCGTGCTTCGCAGCCGCGTCGAGCCGCTCCGGGCCGGCGGAGAGCACGCCGCCGACGAGTTCATCGGCGAGTTCGGTCGTGGTCACGTCGAGGACGCCGGCCACGAGCCCGCTGGCGATGAGCGCCTCCATGGCCCGGCCCCCGGTGCCGGTGGCGTGGAACACGAGCACTTCGTAGCCCGCCTGCTCGAGGAGCGGGATCGCCGCCTCGATGCATTTGGTCGTGTTGCCGAACATGCTGGCCACGATGAGCGGCTTTCCCTCGCCGGTCGCCACGTCGGCCTCGACCATGCCGCAGATCGCACCCGCCGCCCGGGAGAGAATCGTCCGCGAGATGCGGTTGAGCCCCTGCACGTCCACCACGGCCGGCATCATCACGATGTCGCTCGTGCCCACGTAGTGCGCGGTGTTGCCGCTGGCGAGCGTGGAGACGATCAGCTTCGGGAACCCGATCGGCAGCGGCCGCATCGCCGCCGAGGCGATCGCCGTGCCACCGCCGCCCCCGAGCGAGATCACGCCCTGGATCGTCCCGTCGGCGACCAGCCGCTCGAGGAGTCGCGGCGCCACCTCGGCCATCCCCACCACGCACTCGCCCCGGTCGCCCCGGGCCACGAGCGCGGCGAGGTCGATACCGCCGGCGGCCGCCACCTCGGTTCGGGATACGTCGGGCTTCACGGCCGGCTCGGCGCCGGTTCCGACGTCGATCAGGAGCGCCCGGTGGCCGCGGCCGCGGATCCGTTCCGCCACGAACGCGTGCTCGCGGCCTTTCGTGTCGAGCGTGCCGAGGACGGCGATCGTGGCCATGCGTCGCCCTCCCTCAGGTCACGTCCGCTTGCCGAGCGGAATGTTCTTGAACTGGCGGGTCAGATCGGGGAGCGACCGCTCGAAGGCCAGCCGCTCCAGGCTCGAAGCCCCGACGAACCCCACCACGTCGGTGTGCTCATTGATGTAGGCGGCGTCGTCCGGTGTGCAGATCGGGCCGCCGTGCGACAGGCAGATCACGTCGCTTCGCTCGTCGAGCGCGGCGCGGGCGATCGCCTGCACGCGGGCCGCCGCCTCGTCGAGCGTGCAGGTGGCGCTCGTCACGCCGATCGACCCGCCGACCGTCGTGCCCACGTGGGCGATGACCACGTCGGCCCCGGCCCGCGTCATCGCCCGGGCCTCGTCGGGCGTGGCCACGTAGACGATCGTGAACAGGTCCATCCGCCTCGCGAGGCCGACCATGTCGACCTCCTTGGCGAAGCTCATCCCCGTCTCCTCGAGGATCTGGCGGAACTGGCCGTCGACGATGCAGTGGGTGGGGAAGTTGTTGACCCCCGAGAAGCCCATCTCCTTGACCCGGCCGAGCCAGTGCCACATCCGCCGCCTGGGGTCGGACCCGTGCACGCCGCAGATGACGGGCACCTCCTCGACGACGGGCAGCACCTCGAACTCGCCGATCTCCATCGCCACGGCGTTGGCGTCGCCGTAGGCCATCAGCCCCGCCGTGGAGCCGTGACCCGCCATGCGGAAGCGGCCGGAGTTGTAGATGATGATCAGGTCGACGCCCCCCTTCTCGAGGAACTTCGCGCTGATCCCGGTGCCGGCGCCGGCGGCGATGATCGGCTTGCCGGCCGCGAGCGTGCCGTGCAGCCGCTCGAGCACCTCGGTCCTGGTGTAGGGATTGCCGCGGCCTGTCCAGGGATTCGGCATGGTGCGTCCTCGACGGGAATTCCTCGGATGGAAACCGTCTTTGTATCACCGACCAGTTGCGTCGGCGAACGAGCCTAAACCGACTCCAGCCCGCCCGCCATGATCGAAATCCACATCGTTCGTGCGCCGAACGACGTGGCGCTCGAACTAGGGGTTCGGCGTCGGGGTGAGCTTGAAGTCGAAGTCGTTGGGACCGCCGGCGACGACCTCCACCTCGAGCGTCGACTCGGTGTTGTAGGCGGCCGGGATGTAGTCTTCGCGGACCGGTGCGGTGCCGAGCCGTGGCATCGTGCGCGGCACCCGCGATTCATCCACCGGCCTCGTGCCGCGGATCTGCACCCGATGCCTGCCGGGCGGACACTCGACGGTGTAGCGACCGGCGTTGATCGGTGCCCCTTGAGGTGCGGCCGCCGCCTGGTCGAGCGGCTGGAACACGATCGTGCCCGTCTCGACCGGCTGGCCGTCGAACGTGACCATCCCGGTGGCCGTGACCCGCCCTGAGGAGCCGCATCCCGCGAGCACGGTGCAGCCGAGAAGGAGAATCGCGAGCCGGCAGCGTGCCCGCAAGGTGGCTTCAGAAATCATGCGATGTCTCGCGTCCCGCCCGGCTGCCTGCAGCCCGCCAGATCTCCGCGTCGACGGCGTCGCTGACAAACTTCACGGCACCGTCGGCCATGCCGGCCCCGACGCCCCCACCGGCATGATGGCTCCGTGCCGACACGATGATGTTCGTGGTCGTCTCGAGGTAGGGAGCCTTGGGCACGGTGTTCAGGCCGTAGGGAAACGCGTCGGGCACGCTCGTGTTGGGCGTGTAGAGCGTGCTGAAGAAGGCACCCGCATGGATCGCGTTGTGATACCGTCCGCGGACGTCGTCCCACGTGCCGCGGGCATCGGGCACGAGCACGATCTCGCTCGAGATGAGCGTGTTCGAGAGCCCGTCGCGGATGTGGGCCGGCGTGATGGAGGAGAGCGGAAACACGACGCCGTTGAGTTTGGCGCTCGAAGGCGGCCCGGTCGGGTTGAAGGAGGTGTTGCCGGCGTTGAGCACGTAGTTGCCGTGGAACCCCTGCTGGTTGCCGGGCCAGCCGAGGCCGGTCTCGACCTTCGGACTCGCCGGGTCGGATGCGCACATGAACATCGGCACGGCCGTGGCCTTGCCGGGGAGGGCGTCGTAGGAGCAGTAGTTCGTCGTGTACCAGTCGATGCCGGAATAGTAGCCCCACTGCTGATCGTAGAGTGGCTGCTGCTCGACGAAGGGCAGAAGCCGCACAAACCATGACCACCGCATGTTCGCCCCGCCTCGGCCCTGGCTGTCGAGCGGTCCAGCGTCGTTGACCCACGTCTCCATGCCGTGCGGAAAATGCCCGAACTGCTGGGTGTGGTTCTGCAGCGCAAGCCCGACCTGCTTGAGATTGTTGGCACAGCTCACGCGGCGGCCCGATTCGCGGGCCGACTGCACGGCCGGGAGGAGCAGGCCGACGAGGACGCCGATGATCGCGATCACGACCAACAGTTCGACGAGCGTGAACGCGGTACGGCGAGATGCTGGCCTCATGGGATCCGCCGCAGTGTCCGTCAGGGATTTCGCCACCAGAATCGTAGAGGCACCCTCGGCGGAGTCCATGACGGAAATCCTCCCAACGCCGACCGAAATCCCATGCCCGTGTCCGGCAGCCCCTTGTCGTCGGACACTGCCCGAGGGCGTGGCGTAGACTCGTTCGCCCGGAGCGGCCCATGAGCGAGATCCACTTCGACCTGACCGAGACCACGATCGACGGACCGGGGAGCCGGCTCTGGTCGCTCTCCTGCGATGACTGTCCGGAACTGGCGGTGCACCGGATCAAGCGGCTCGGGCTGGCCGATGCGACCTCACCGTATCGCCGGGTGCGGGTGCGGCCGACCGGCAGCTTCGTGATGGTCTGCTACGAGGGCTCCGGCCGTGTCCTCCTCGACGGCCGGTGGCAGACGAGCCGGGCGGGCGTTGCGTGCCTGGCGCCCCCGCGGGTTCTCAACGCGTTCCACGCGGTGCCGGGAACTCGGTGGCGTTTCGCCTGGATCCGCTACGACGAGCCCGAGCACGTCCGCCCGCTCGTTTCCGCGGCGTCGCCGGTGCGGGTGCGGTGCGACGCGGAATCGCTCTGGAGGATCGTGTCGGGTCTGCGGGCCCAGTGGGACGGCTCCCGCGATCCGCGGCTTCTGCACCACTGGGTCGAACTGGCCCACGGCGAGGCGAAGCGGATCGCGCAGCCCTGGCAGGTGGACGAGCGGCTGTGGGC